>JAFAGE010000095.1 GCA_023423015.1 Bacteroidota bacterium | reverse complement strand
CCCACCTAATACATATTCCGTTTGTTGCCAGAGGTATGGCCAGTCGAGTAATTCCGGGAAATCGGGTCGGATCAACGCTGTGCCAGAGCCTACTCCACCCGGGATGTACGACCAGTCGTCTCGGTTAATACCATAAGCAACAGTAAGAGATCTCGAACCAACCCCGGAAGCAAACGATGAAGTATTTACTCCCGGGTGTACGCCTAGCACAAAATTGAGCACGTGCAGCATAAATGATGGGGGAAATATTTCAGGAAACGACACATGCAAAAAGTATTGTTGCACGCCAAACTCCTGTAAACCCCAACCGGCGCCCCAGATATCCGGCTCATATGGCATGCCATATGGTGTTCTTTTCTCCTGCATATCTACTGTGTCGCGATACTTCTGTACAGCTGCCGTAATCTCTTTGCGATAATTTTCGTCGTTTATTGCTTTAAGCGTCCTTCCTACAAGCCAGCCGGTGTTATTGATATTCCTCGCAATTTCATTGGTATGCGCCACCAGGAAGTCACTGTATGTTTTGTCACCGGTTGTTTGCAGTAATTCAACAGCGAGCATCACGCGCTGCAAAGGATTTTTTTCTTTTGTCACGTTCCACAACTCTTTCGCAATCTCCAGCGACTGTTGTGCAAGCGTGTCGTTAAAGCCCTTCAAAGCACGGGCAGCTGCCGCAAGGCCTGCTGCGGCTTCCAGTTCGCGGCGGGGATTTTCTTCCGTAAATACCCAACGGTCATCCGGTGCACCTTCTTCGCCACTTACTATGCTACGCCCGTTGATCACGCGGTTGTTGGTGTGAAGCCCGAGAAAGGTAAGGTCCATATTATTGGATGGATATGGCTTATTATCCGTCATTGTTGCCGCATCACCCAGGTGAGAATATTGCCGACGTGTTGGTTCGATAATTCCGCGGTACAACCTTCCAAGTGAACGATAAGCCCCCGCGATACTTAACACGCCATGTTCTATTTGCTGAAGAACATCGTTCTTTCCATCAGGTTGATGCAGCTCTACAATTTTCGACTGCTGGTCTACACGGGTATTGTCATACTCTACATTAAACTCCTCATACAACCACGATAAAACCTGAACTTCTGTTGCCTGCGATTCCACACGGAGATCGTAATCGCCTGCATCGTGCCAGCCACCAGCATTTAATCCGGGCACCCATTCACCCGATTTATATTTTGTTAGCGTAGAGGCACCCTGGATATAACCATCGAAGTGGTTGTGATTTGTCAGCGCCATTCTCGCATCATCAGCATGACAGAGTCCATGCCACACCCGCGAACGGTCATTCACGCGTACGTGGCACATTTGAACGGGCAGGAAATACTCAAGCACCGGCTGCCACACATGACGCTTGTACACTTCGGCACTTATCTGGAAAGGATTTGTCCAATAGTCGCCATACTGCACACGATACATCCCCGGTTTCTGCACCTGTGTGAAATCAAATTGCAAATAGTGATAACGCAGAAATCTGCCCCATTCTTTCGGAGTGGATTCAATTACTTTCTGTGTGCTTCCATTTTCATTGATACGATGAAGAACAGCTTTCGACCTGTTTTTATCGTTTCTGTCGAGCTCGATGATCGCCAGTTTCTGTTGGCCGGGATGATAACCCACCTGCGATACCTGGACAACTGGGTCATACTTCCAGTTGGGCAGTGCATTTGGAGTAACGAGCCATTCAATTGCATTTGTGGTAGCACCTGCTGGAATGGCCGATCGTACAATGAACCATCCGCTCTGCACGAGTGCGCGCCCGTCGATCAACTCTATCGGGTTGCCTTTAACCTGCTCAATGCTCATACGCAGCGAATCATTCTCCGGAGCAATCATCAGTTTTTTTCCTGTTGCCAGCGGCGTTATTTCGTACACACCGTCTTTATTACGTTTACCAGGGCCATTCGCCTGGCGGGGAAAAATTCCAAACGACTGGTCGAGGTAGTAGCTTTTTCCAAACAGGTTGCCCGGATAAAGCTCGAGTATAAAGCCAGCTTTTCCTACCCATTCTTCGGGCAACGGCTTTTCCATATCCACAATCACCCGGAATGCCTTGCCTTCCGGGCGGACCTTTACCGTGTACGCAAAGTTGACATCTGGATAAATTATCGGCCCGAAACCTTTACCGTTCTTGGCCGGATCAGGATATTCCATTCGTACACTGACTACCTGCGCCAGTCGATCCACCATTCGTTTTCCAACTTTCGGTTGTGCATGACCGGGACCTGGTGTTGGCTCAAGGCGTATGTCACCATTCGACGCTACACGCACGCCATTCTGAATAATGCTGATACCGCTTTGGTGACCGCCGGGATAATAATCGTGGGCTAGCATCACATTCAAACCCGGCATTTCCAGGTATTCCAGTTCGTTAAGCGAAAGCGACACATTGTTTTTTTGCTGGGAGTAGACAAATGCTGAGCAACTAAAGAAGCAAACCACAAAGAGGATACGATGTAAAAACTGCTGGATCATCAGGAATTTTTTGGATGTTCAATATACGAATGATTGAGGGCAAATGGCAAGAACGGAGAACGGAGAACGAGAGCGACTTTGTGTTTAACCTTCTCCGCTCTCTGTTCCCCGTTCTGCTTTCTTAATAGCCGCTCACCTTGTCATTGTGTTTGCCGTTTCCCGTCTGCCTTCTGCCGTCATTGCCGATTATCTATCTTTGAAGCCGTTTACCGATAAACCCTGTTATATGGCCAAAAATAAAACAGCACCCACCAACACCGACGTTAATGCGTTCATTAACTCTTTTGCCGATAGCGAACAAAAAAGGAAAGACAGTATCGAACTTGTAAAATTAATGCGGGAAGTAAGTGGCCACGATCCTGCAATGTGGGGACCAAGCATTATTGGCTTTGGTAAATATCATTATAAGTACGATAGCGGACACGAAGGTGATGCTCCCCTTGTGGGATTCTCACCACGTAAGGCCGCCATCTCGCTTTACGTTTTTACTGGATTGCAGGAGCACGAGCCATTGCTGAAAGACCTTGGAAAATTTACGATGGGTAAAGCGTGTATCTATGTAAAGAAATTGTCTGACATCGATCAGCAACAACTAAAGAAATTGATGAAGGAAACAATCAGATTTTTGAATGAACGATATGGTTAACGGAACTGATACTTCATCATTGTTTTCCTTTGATTAAGACTTTACCGTTTTTACTTCGCCGGATGACCAGCGAATAATCGCCTTCGGACAGCGACCTGATATATACCGGTGAATCCGGGTACTTGCCGGGAGATATTGCCTGGCCATCGATGCTGATCAGGGCAGGCTTAAAGTCGAGTCGCAAATGTTCGCTGCCTGATTTCTCTATCGCTTCATAACTCAATAGCTGCGCTCCATATTCCACATTCCTGATTATGCCTGAAGAATAAAGAACATGGTTTTCATTTGCAGGTGCCCACTCCGGCATTCCCGCGAAAGCGTGATAAAACATTATCGGGCATTCTCCATAGCTGTCCGACCACCAGGAGTTCACTCCCTTTGTAAAAGGGCTTTCGAAGGCTTTACCTGTTGAATCGTTGCAATACGTCACGAAATTCAAAGCACGAAAAGCTTTGTCGCGATATTCTTCATTGCCGCTCAAACGATACCAGCGCGCACACTGCGCTGCATATCTCGCAGTCTGGTAGTCCATCTTCGGCATAAATGCCACCTGCTCGCTCACGATGTTTGCTCCCCACATCTGGAACGGTTCGTCCTTATTTCCTTTGAATACGAAATTTTTCTCCGTCCATTCAATCAATGATGGCAGCAGCTTTTTGTATGCGTCGCTGAACCCGGGATTGTCGTACAGGTACAACCCTGCATTACTTGCACTTAGATTGCTCAGGTTGGTTGTGCCCGACACATGGGTGTCTGTATGACCGTCTACCCACAAACCATTCTTAAACGGATACTGCAAGAGCCATTCGCGTACGGTTTCCAGCGTTTTCGTGTATGCTTCCACGTTGCCTTCTTTATGTTCAATAAGCATCGAAAGGAGGCGAATACATCCGAACCAGTTGGTGCCATATTCCGAAACAGTTTTGCCTGTCTTTGCATTTACCATATACGGCCAGGGAGAATGTGTTGACGATCCTTTCTGAATCTTTGATGCTAATACATCCGCAACGTCAATAGCAGCCTTCCTGTATTTGTTGTCGCCAAAAAGAAGAAAACATTTGTAGTACGCAGAACCAAGGTCGCCGGCGTGATCCACATGCAGATCGTGTTCTGCAAACCGGCCGGTAAAACCGGTAAACTCAAGCTCGCCGGCATTGGCAGCCGTGTATGGAAAATTAGGCCAGCTGAAATCGGGTTTGGTAATACCATGTTCAAGCGAATAGTCAACAAGTTGCTTTGCTCTCTCCAGCGGTTCACCATCGCCACTATAATCCTTGTACAATCGTGCCGACTCGAGCCACATGGGCATTTTTTCACCAACATCATTCATCCATTTATCGGGCAGCAGGTATCCTGCTGAATCAATAAAAGCACAATAGAAAAAATATTGCGGGTAGGAAGACCGCGGCTCGGGACCCGGACTGTTTGGAACTTTGGTTTTAATAAAATTCCACCTCAGGTGCAAAAAATGGTCATAGGGATTTTTATCTCCCACGTTCCTCGGTAGTAGCTTATCTGATTTATCCAGTTGAACGGTATGGCCATTGAAGACCCTGGAGCTGTCAATTTTGTATTGCGCACATAGCGATGTGGAACAAAAAAATGTTAGCGATGCTATTAATATACTTCTCATGCAATGTTTTTTTTATTATGAGGTGAGCGGTCATCAGTGAACGGTGAACGGTGAACGGTGAACGGTGAGCCTACCGGTCTGCCCTGTGCCCTCTCACCTCTCACCTCTCACCTTTCACCTTTCACGTCTCACCTTTCACGTCTCACCTCCGCCCTCCGCCCTGTGCCCCTGCCTATTC
>JAFAGE010000046.1 GCA_023423015.1 Bacteroidota bacterium | reverse complement strand
TCCGGCATATGGATACACGTCTCCGCCAAATGCAAGTGTGAACGTTGAGTCGGCGATCTTCTGTTTGATCATTTTGTTGAAACGATATATCTCGCGTTGGTCAATATTAAAGTCAACGGCGAGTTCTTTGTCCGACGATATTGTGTTAAGAACCGTTTGCCCGGCGCTAACGGCAGTTCCGGTTTTTACCTGCGATATCCCAATTACTCCGTCGAATGGTGCAAACACTTTTGTATAACGCACACCGGTTTGTACACCTGAGATATTTGCTTTAGCTGCGTCGCGTTGTTTACGCGCAACCTGCAGCGCCGCCTCGGCGTTGTCGAGTAGTTGTGTTGCCACTGCATCCTGTTTCGCCAGTTCGCGGTATCGCTCCGCGTCTTTTTCTGCTTTTGCCAGGTTGGCTTCCTGCACACTCAGATTGGCTACTGCCTGTTCGTAGTTTGCATTGTATAGCTGCGCGTCGATGGAGTAAAGCAATTGTCCCCTGCGCACCCGGTCACCATCACGGAAATAAATACCTGTGATGTATCCGTTTACCTGTGGACGCAGGTCGACCTGGTTGAGTGGAGCTACGGTAGCAGGGTATTCATCGTAATAAACGCCGCTACCCTGTCGTACAGCCTCAACAGTAACCTTTATTGCTGCCGGCGCCGCCGGTGCATTTGTTGAAGAATTGTTGCATGCCACCACAGTTACGATGGCGATAAGCAGGAGTATTGAAGTCCTCATAATTTTATTATTAATAGTTGAGCTGTCCCAGCGCACGCTGCACATCGATCTTGCTCGACAGCACTGCATACAATGAATTGTAATAATTGATCTGAGCGGTGCGCAGGTCTGTTTCAGAATTGATCACTTCGAGGTACGTCTTGATTCCCGAACGATATTGAAGCTGGATCACATCGTATACTTCGCGCGCAAGCTGCAGATTTTCTTTCAGCGCGAGGTAGTTGGCAAGATTGCTTTTGTAGTTCGCCATGGCCGCTTCAAACTCTGAGTTGAGGTTATTTTGCAACCCTGTTATCGCAATGCGGTTACGTTGCAGTTGCCACTGTGCGGCTTCCACATCTGCCTTTCTTCTTCCACCTTCGAAAATGGGTAGCGAAAACGTGAGCAATGCAAATGAGTTTGGATAATTAACGTCGTACAACTTGTTGAACCTGTTGTTCTGGTAATTGAAATTGTACGCTCCATTTACAGAAAGCGAAGGAAGATAGCTCCAACGGCTATAACGAAGGTTTGCCTGTAAAAGACTGTTTTCAGTTTGCAGCTGCTGGTATTCTATTCTTTTTGCAGGATCCAGTTGCTGCAACGTGTCCAGGAATACGTCCTTTTCCATTTGCAGGCTGTCGAACATCAGGCTCAGATCTCCTTCTTTAGGATATCCCATCACCGACTTCAGGTATTCGGTTCTGCTTTTCAGCAATTCCTCGTTTGTTTTCCGGAGAGCCCTTGCATTATTCAGTGCGATAGTTGCTCTTTTGTAATCCGTCTTGTCGGCAACGCCGGCTTTGTATTGGTTGTATGCATCCTGCAGGCTGCGTTCGATACGCGTAATATTTTCGTTAGAAACTTTCACCTGTTGAAACGACGACAACACATCATAAAATGCTTTCGACACTTCCGCAGCAATGGCAATGCGGTTATTGCTTGTTGCCTGTTGCACCTGCTGCCGTACCTGGTTCCGGGTGCGGCTGGCAAGCAACACGTCGCGGTTGAATAATGTTTGTGAAATCTGGAACTGCGCTGCCGAAGTGTTGTTCACGCCAAGCTTGATAGGATTACCGCCGATAACTGCCGTTTGAACAACAAAGTTGCGTTGCAGAAGGTAATTGAAGCTGATCTGCGGATACCAGTCAGCAAGCCTGCTGCGAATGTTTGCTTCAGTGATTTTTTCGTCGGCTTCCGACTGTTGTATTATCGGTTGATGTTTGAGAGAGTAGTTAACTGCCTGCTCAAGCGTCACTTCCCGCAATAGCGAATCATTCCCGGATTGAGCACTTCCCCACAAAGCAGTGAAGCAGGTAAATGCTGCAAGAAATAGTTTTTTCATCTTAAAACTCTAATGCTACAGTAATGCGCAGGCAATCATTGAAGGATGCGAATGTACGGATGAATTGTCGAATGAAAAGAGGTGAAAAGTTGAAAAGGACGAAATAGCCTTTCACTCTTCACCTCTCATATTCGCTGTTTTCCTTATTTCAACGGGAAAAATACGGCCGCATGAATGCCCCAGTTATTGAGGTTGCTGAGGTTATTCTTGTTATAAGGCATGTAGTTGAAGTGTGCTCCCAGGTTTATACCTGCAGCCCTTGTCTCTTTGTTAAACGGTATGTTTATCCCCGCGTCGCCCATAAACGAGGGTTTAAAGGAATAATCCTTGTCCCCGAATTCGCCGAGATACTGCGAAAATCCGATCACGTTACCGCCGGCACCAACGCCCACATACGGCCTGATGGTTCCCCCGGTGAGATCATAATAAGCGCGCACCTGGATGGGTGTGGTTTGAATCGAGTTGGTGACCACTGCCGATATCGTTCCGTCGTGCGTTTCGTAAATCCTCCGCGGTATTTTTTCGTAGTAATCATTGTATGAAACTCCAAGTCCCAGCTTCAACCGATCGTTGATGGGAAAATTCAGTTCTCCTATGATGCCCCTGAAAGAATTCTTCCCCATGTAGTCTTTGAAGTTGCCAATTGGCATCCCCGTATTATAACCGAGCTTCATCTGCAAACGCGCCTGCGCCTGCGATTGTTGGGTAGTTGATATCATCACTGTTGTTAAGAACAGTGCGATTAATCCTTTGTAAAACATCCTGCCGTTATATATAAATTCCTTTGTCATTGTCTCTATTATTTTCTGGTCAGATAAGGTGATTGCTCCATAAATGCATTGATCTGCGTTTCGATCGTTGCGGGGTTAAACACAGCTGAACCGCGCGACAATGCACTCCACACCGGACGAATAGTATTATCTGTTGGTGCGTCTTTCAGGTTCAGCATGTCGATACTCAGCGCACCCTGCGTTACCTGGTATGTGCTATAGTAAGTGGGTCCGTAATAAATGGGATCATAGTAACTATATCCTCCATATCCCCAATAGAAGGGATCGTAAAATCCACCATAACTATCCCAATAATTCGGATAAGCTACCACGCCGGTGTAATTGCTGTAGATGCGCGATACCGTTATGCCAAGATCGGGATCAGAAGTACGCGGCACCTCCGTAAAGCCACGGGCAACCATCGCCGCCCTGAATGCATCAATCACGGAAGCATCAAAATCCTCGCGCGATTTACCAAGGCCACGATTATCCTCAATAACCCCCACGGAATCTGCGATACTGAATGTGCTGAACTCGGAAAAATTTACCGTTGAATCGCGGTTAGTTATGTAGATCCTCGATTCGCTTGCCGTCAGGTTCTTCAATGGATCCTTCTGGCATGCCACAAAGCCAACCGATGCAATCAACACCACGCCCATCAAAATTCCTGCTTGTCTCATGTGTCAATAGTTTTAAATATAAGTGTATCAAATAGGATGCCTTTAAGACGTTTTCTGTAACATCCTGACAGCGTTCGCCTTTGTGAAAAAAAAGTGAAGATGATGTTTTTAATCTGCGGTAAGCTCGTTTTGATAGACGCTCCAGGTGTCGATCACCTTTCCATTTATTCCTACGAATTCCACCGTCAACCTCCGGTTTTTGGGTTCTCCCGACACCCGCAGGCGGCCATAATTCTGTTCAACGATTTCCTTACTTATTCGACCAGGATTAATTGCTTCCGCACCGGTGGTTTTTGCTGCTCCCGAGGTAAGAGGAGAAACGGTGATGTCGTACAAAGGATAATTACCGGCACGGTCGAGGCGTATAACCTCGCTATGATGCCTGTCGCCAGTCATGAATATCACTCCTTTAATCTTATTGGCCTGCAGGAAGTCCATAAGTTCTTTGTACTCGGTCGGGAATCTTCTGAATGCATCCCAGCGTGAAGCCTGGTTCAGGATCTGGCTGCCGGTTACGATAACACGGAATGATGTGCTGCCTTTCGTGTTGCTATGCAGCAGTGAATTTTTCAGCCAATCCATTTGTTCTTTACCGAACATTTCCTTCTCAGGATTGGGTTTGCCATCAACACTGTCTTTCATCCTATCGTTGCTTCGCCACCAGCGATCGTCGAGAAGAAAGAAGTCGACATCATTAAAACTGAACCGGGTATAGAT
>JAFAGE010000006.1 GCA_023423015.1 Bacteroidota bacterium | reverse complement strand
ATGCTGGGAATATCAAGGCCTGCAAGTGCAACAGGGAAAGATTCCGTTTGGAAAGCAAACGACTGGAATCACTTCCGTATCCGAATGACAGGCGATACTCCGCGCGTAATCCTTTGGATAAATGGCGTACAGATGTACGACGTTACGCAACCTGAGAATGATTTTATTACCGGTACAACAGAAGGGATGATCGGTTTACAGGTACACTGGTCTGCCACCTATTCGGCTGCAGCGAAGGCATTCGATATGTCTTCGTCGTGGCGACCCAATGGTAAACATCAGTTCAGGAACCTCCGCATCAGGAAAATCAAAAACAGGTAATTCCTATTTCTGCGCAACGGCACGCGGTGTCCACTTTTCGATTTTATGGTTGATGGGTTTTAAAGTACGCAGGTATTCGTAAATCGCACCAAGGTCGTGATCCGACATTCCTGCATACACCGCCCATGGCATCATCGAAGTAAAATCGGTCATGAAATTTACCGGCCGATGGGAGTATGCTGAATCACGGTATGCGCGGAAACGATCGAGGAATTCCTCCTTGCTCAAATTTCCGATTCCTGTTGCCGGGTCGGGTGTGAGATTTGCGGTCACAAGAGTTCCGCCTGGCATTTCAAAAGCTCGTCCACCGGCAAGCCTCATCTCTTCATTGAATTTTCCTTTGTCGAAAGGAGTGTGGCATTCGCCGCAGGAAGCAGCAGTAATCATGTACTTGCCATATGCCACGATGTCCGTACTATCCGGACGTTTGTTGAATGAAGCTTTTTTAGGGATTGTATTGATAATAAAGTTCATCGGAAAATCAATTTCACTTTCCGGCACCTTATATTCAAGAGGCTTTAACGTACGCAGATAGCAGATTACCGCTTCGATGTCTTCCTGGTCGAGCGTACCGTAATTAGCGTGCGGCATTACAGGGAAGATCGGTTTCCCATTTTTTCTTACGCCGGTGGTAATTGCGCGTAGAATTTCTCCGTCTGTCCAGTCGCCTATCCCTGCCGGGGTAATATTTGCTGAATAAAATACCCCGGGAAAGCCCATTTCCCGATTAAAAACTTCGCCACCACGCCCCAGGCTGTCGGTTTCCATTGGCCCTCCGAAATAGTTCCAGTTTCTTTCGCTGTGGCAATCCATACACACCATCACGTGATTGGCAAGGTATTCGCCACGTTTAACTTTTTCTGGTGTAGAAACAATTTTCAGTGCAGGAGCTTCTCCAACATTGGGGAGGAATGTTTTTACGTAGAAGGCTGCGCCAGCTACGACAACAACCAGGATCAGCACGAGAATACCGATCACTTTGAGAGCTTTTCTCATATAGCAGTGTTTAGGGGTGGTTTTTTTTCGGCGGTAAGTTAACCAAATTTTATATAATGCTGTTATTCGTAATGTATGAACAAGCAAAACACCGTTAAATCACGGGGAATGCGAACCCTATGGACATACCTGCGGCCACACCGCAAGCTGATCTTCTTTTCACTGCTGCTGGCAACCGCAGCCCAGTTGCTTACCCTTATAGATCCCATCATCTTCGGAAAAATCATCGACGACTATGCTAATAACAGGGAAGCACACACGGAGAAAGAACTTGTGAACGGCGTGTTGTACTGGCTGGCTATCGCAGTACTTGTCGCCCTGGCTGCCCGCGTTGCCCGGGCGTTCCAGGAATATACCACACGATTGGCCGTTGCGCGCTTTGGTATGCAGATATTTAATGACGGGTTGAAACAAACGCTCCGGTTAAATTTCCAGGAATTTGAAGAAAGCCGCAGTGGCGAAACATTGTCGATTCTCCAAAAAGTAAAAACCGATACGGAGCGCTTTATTAATTCATTTATCAACGTACTCTTTTCGTCGCTGGTGGGGGTAGGTTTTCTCATATGGTATTCAGTAACTAAAAACTGGATGCTGATACCCGTTTTCGTTATAGGTATCCTGGTGCTGGGTTCATTAACCGGCCTGTTATCTAAAAGAATCAAAACCGTTCAGCGCTCAATCAACCGTGAAACCAATAAGATGAGCGGAGTGATTACTGAAAGTTTACGAAACATCGAACTGGTGAAAAGCCTGGGACTAACATTTCCGGAGATCAGGCGGCTTCGTGAGCAGACAAGGAAGATCTTCGACCTGGAGATGATCAAGGTGAAAAAAGTTCGCACACTTTCATTTCTCCAGGGTACCACACTCAATCTTCTCCGGCAGTCGATCTTATTCATTTTGCTATGGCTGATATTCCGCAATGTGCTTTCTACAGGTGAATTGATTGCCATGCAATTTATTTCCACGTCAATCTTCGGACCTCTGCAGGATATGGGAAATATCATTCTGCAATACCGCGAAGTGGAAGCATCGGTTCAAAACTTCGATACACTCATGCACAAACCTGTTGAACACCGGCCGGAGAATGCCGTTGAGATCGGTGCATTACAGCGCCTTAGTTTTTCAAATGTCGTTTTTCAACATAAAACAGCAAACATCAAGGCAATTGATGGAGTGTCATTTACCGTTCAAACGGGAGAAACTATCGCGTTTGTTGGTCCTTCCGGTTCAGGTAAAAGTACATTGGTAAAATTGCTCGTCGGGTTGTACCGGCCAAACAATGGGGTCATCCTATTCAACGACCAACCATCTACGGAGATTCGATATAATGCACTAAGAAGACAGATAGGTTTTGTGACGCAGGACACGCAACTTTTCGCGGGCACTATCCGGGATAACCTGCTTTTTGTGAAACCTGAGGCAACGGACGAAGAAATGATGGCGGTTTTGAAGAAAGCTTCGTGTGAACCATTGCTGCAACGAAGTCCCAATGGCATTCACACTGTACTCGGAGAAGGAGGTATGAAATTGTCGGGAGGGGAAAAGCAGCGTATTTCAATCGCACGTGCATTGTTACGTCAGCCGCGTTTACTTGTATTCGACGAAGCTACATCTGCGCTGGATTCGATAACTGAATTGGAGATCACCAATACAATCCGGGAAATTTCTGCGGCGCGTGAGCAGATCACTATTCTCATCGCTCACCGCCTGAGCACGATATTACATGCCGACACGGTTTATGTTCTGGAACGTGGCCGGATTGTAGAAACGGGAACGCACCAGGAGCTGATCGAAAAGAAGGGATTATACTTCGCCATGTGGAGGCAGCAGATCGGAGAACGCCGCGAAGACATGCTTGCCAGCGAATCATCATCAGTTCCTTTCCAGGACTTAATTTAACTCACGTTCATCTGTCGCGAAAATACTTAACTGTGGCACCTGCGATAATTCCGCCAATGGTGTACAGCGCAACCGTGATGAGTTTTCGCTGAATCGTACCCGCTGCGTGATTTTTGTCCAATCCCATTTTCGAAGGGAGTTTGAGTGCACCAAGCCCGGCGGTAATGCCGAGCGTTGCTCCGCTTCGAACAGGGTGTTTTGTATTTGCCGCGGCAAGGCCATAGTAAAGCGCGTTGGCAATAAGGTCGCCGGCCATTGCTGTTCCATACAGCGCAGTCCCTGTTGGTGCCGTACCCGCTGCTTTTTTCATCAGTTTCGAAGTAGCCTGTTCGCCGAGTAAATCGAGGCGCGGCGCATCTGGATAGAGTTTGCGTGTGATTTCATGAATTATTGTGACTCCAAGAGCGCCGGCGAGTCCACCGATTAATCCGTCAACGATTTTCATCAGTTAAATCAATTTTTAATTTGCGTATGCACAACATGACCTTCTCCTTCATGCCATTTCCTTATCTTTCAAAAAATGCATGCCAGCCTGTTATGAGAACATTCTGTTTTATTCTCCTGTTGCACGTAGCGTGCCTGTTTTCATTTGCCCAGCATGAAAACGGATGGATTCGCATTAACCAGCTGGGATATTCCACCAATTCTCCGAAAGTGCCGGTCCTTTGTTTGAAGGATAAGAAATCCGTCACCAATTTCGACCTGTTTGACGTTGCCAGCGGGAAAAAAGTGTATTCAGGTAAAGCGGGGCGGCCATTTGGTGCGTATGGCCCTTTCGCTGAAACTTACCGGCTGGATTTTACTGCATTCAAGAAACCAGGAAAATATTTCATCAACGCGCAGGGCGTGATATCTCCGCCATTTGAAATCAACGACTCTGTTTATAACAAAACTGCCGATTTCTGCCTGCGTTATATGCGCCAGCAACGAAGTGGTTTTAATCCTTTTCTGAAAGATTCCTGTCATACGCAGGATGGCTACACATTATACGCACCTGTACCGGATAGTACACACATAGATGTAGTGGGAGGTTGGCACGATGCTACCGACTATCTCCAGTATTCAACTACTTCGGCAAACGCTACTTACCATCTGCTTGCAGCTTACCGGGATTTCGGAAAGGTGTTTGGAGATGAGAAAGCTGCCAACGGGCTTGATGGCGCTAATGGCGTAGCCGATATAATGGACGAAGCGCAATGGGGTTTGAAATGGTTGTTGAAAATGCAACCGAAACCGGGATGGATATTCAACCAACTCGGGGATGATCGCGACCATATAGGCATGCGCCTGCCGAAGATGGATTCGCAATACAATAAAGGTTATGAAAGGCCGGTCTATTTCTGCAGCGGAACGCCGCAGGTGCGTGGAAAGTTTATGAACCGTGCAAATGGGGCTGCGTCTACTGCCGGTAAGTTTGCCGCAGCTTTCGCCCTAGGAAGCAAAATGTTCAGGGACCTGGACAACTCGTTTTCCGATGCACTGGTTGAGCATGCAAATATGTCGATCCGGATCGGAATTGAAAAGCCCGGAGTAGCGCAAACGGCGTCTGTAAAGTCGCCCTATATATATGCTGAAGACAATTGGAAAGACGACATGGAGCTGGGCTTTGCAGCCATTGCACAGGCGATGAATAAACAGGAATATCTTGATTCTTCGTTCCGCCTTGCTTCAGAAGAGCCGCTCACACCCTGGCTCGGAAAGGATACGGCAGCGCATTACCAGTGGTATCCTTTTATCAACGTAGGTCATTTTGAACTTGCAAAAACGCTGCACGATAAGAGAAAAGATTCTGTGATCGGGTACTATCGTAAAGGAATTGAACTGGTTTGGAATAAAGCAAACAGAAATGCTTTTTACCGTGCAATCCCGTTTATCTGGTGCAGCAATAATCTCACCACGAGTTTTGCTATTCAATGCTACTGGTATCGCCGGTTGACTGGCGACCAGAAATACATACAGCTAGAACAGGCCTGCTTCGACTGGCTATTTGGTGCCAACCCCTGGGGAACGAGCATGGTGTATGGACTTCCCGCAAACGGGGACACCCCGGTTGACCCACATTCGTCATTCACCCACCTGTATAAATACCCGATTGATGGCGGACTGGTTGATGGGCCGGTGTATGGTTCCATCTTCAACAGCCTGCTTGGCCTCGAGCTGATGAATGAGGACGAATATGCACCATTCCAAAGCGATCTCGCCGTTTATCATGATGATGTGGGCGACTACAGCACCAACGAACCTACTATGGACGGAACCGCATCGCTGATATACCTTCTTGCCGCGAAAGAATTCGAAGCGATGACAAAGATGCCGGCGAAGAAGAAGTAAATGGAAGGGCGGAGGACGGACGATCAAGTGCGATGAGCAATGGGCGAAGGGCCCACCTTTCACCGCACACCGCTCACGTCTCACCTCTCACTTCTCCACCGTATAAATACGGTACTCCATAATCAGGTATTCGCACTCTTTGCGGGCAAGCTGCTGCAACTAACTTTGACGTAAGATTCAAGATACCCTATGCAAACTGTGAATACATTAACCGGCTCGTGGGAAGCGTACAACGAACGTAAGGCCCTTAAAGGACAAGACCCCAACTGTTTTTCACCCGAAGAAATCTGGGAATTTGATTTCCTGGTAAACCTGATACAGGAAGAAAAACCTCATGTTGACCAACTGATGGTAATTCTTTCTATTCGCGAAGGTATGCGCAGGACTATGGCTCCCCGCCCACGTCAGCGTTTCTTAGAAATGGTGATGGACAATCTTTCGCAACGCGAAATGCAATGGACGAATCTTCTGCAGAGCATGTCGTGATACTTCACAACATGATGTTGAAAAAGATGCTGCCAGCAAATCAAATTGCCGAATACTTTTTTGCATCTTCTTCTACCTAAAGAATTGTTTTCCGGCTGCATTACATTCAGAAAAGTTTGAGCGTTTGTTTCAAATCTTTACAAAAATGTATTGCTAACCAAAACCACCTGGCTTTAAAAAGCTGGCGGCCGACCATCATGAGCCAACATCGATTCAGACCTATACTGAACAGGCTGTTGGTCGAGCTCCTGGATTGCTGGCAACGCAAAACCCCCGAAGTCCTGATGGCCGGTGCTGCTTATATGATAACCATGAAGCACTGGAAAGAGGTTAAAAGCGAATGTTGGCAGCATCCCTTCCCTAACATGGAAGATGAGATCGACTTCTTTAAAAACATAAAGTGCCAGTTCACGGGGCGCCTCGCTTATTACAGCATTCTTTATGAATCGCTCACCATCATTCCTGGTGATAAACAGGAGGAGGCAGCGTTCTGGCACTCGCAGCTGAAACGCTACGAACATTTTACCGAAAAACATTCCACTTTTATCGATTACCTGAAAAACGGAAAGAGCCAGTTCGACGAACAGTACTTTCTTCGTAAAAACCTGTCAGGACCCGTCCCGTCCAGCCTCGCGATGTACGATGGCGACCCGGAATTCTGCACAGCGAGGGACTATCTTGTTAGCGGATACTTTGCTGAAACACATTACAGGCAGTATGTACTTGCCCGGCTGAACCGATGACGGGCGAACACCTTTGTATCGATACCGGACATCTGTTCGTCACGCTCATCTTCTTTTTACACTGAAAAACAATGCTTAACATTTCTGGTCTTTCATTAGATACTCGTATGTTCACAACAACGCCGCATGTTAAGCAATCATCTCAAAGTCGCCTGGCGACTACTTAACCGCAACAAGGGATTGTCATTCATTAACATTTTTGGCCTGGCCATCGGTATGGCTTTCGCCATTCTAATCGGAATGTGGATCCGGTTTGAAACAAGTTTCGATCAGTTCCATGAAAAGAAAGACAGGATAGCCATTGTTCTAAAACACACTCTTTTCAACAATGAGAAAAATACTCAGAATGCAACACCGCTTCCGCTGTATTATGAGTTGAATTCTGCCTACCCTGAAGTGATGCGAAACACACGCGTCAGCTGGTATAATCAATACAGTGTATCAGTAGGCGACAAAAAACTCGTAAGAACAGGCATGTATGCTGATCCCGCGTTCCTGGACATGTTTTCATTTCCCATCGTCAAAGGCGACAAGAAAACTGCACTTACTGATCCAAAATCAATAGTGATCAGCGAGTCGATGGCCACTGCGTTGTTCGGTACAGAAGATCCCCTGGGAAAAACGATAAAGATGAACAACGACTTTGATGTGAAAGTTTCGGCGGTTATGAAAGACGTACCTAAGAACTCAACGCTGGTGTTCGACTTCCTGGGGGCTTTTGAATACCTGATGAATACCATTCCCTTTTTCCAGGAGAATAAAAGTAACTGGGGCAATAACTTTCACATGAATTTGGTGGAGTTGAAAGAAGGCGTTTCGATGGATGATTTCTCGAAGAAGATCAGAACACTGAACATTGATAAAGACAAAAATTTAAAAGACCTGTATCTCTTCCTTCATCCATTATCCAAATGGCATCTTGAAGAAGATTTTAAGAACTGGCAGCCAACGGGGGGCCGTAAAAATTATGTTCGCCTGTTTGGAATTGTTGGAATATTTGTGTTGCTGATCGCCTGTATCAACTTCATGAACCTGGCTACTGCACGATCGGAAAAACGTGCGCGTGAAGTCGGAATACGAAAAGCAATTGGTTCTACACGCAGGCAGCTTATCATACAATTCATGGCAGAAACCATGCTCACTGCGCTGCTTTCATTTTTCCTGGCGCTCCTGATTATTCCATTGCTGCTGCCATTGCTGAAAGATGTGGGTTTCGAAAATATTTCGATTGATTTCCTTGATAGAAACACATTGCTTGGGATGTTTTCTGTAGCCTTATTGACCGGGGTGATAGCAGGCAGTTATCCTGCATTGTATCTCTCATCGTTTGCACCTGTACGCGTGCTGAAAGGATTGTTTAAACAGGGAATAGGTGCAGTAGTATTCAGGAAGGTACTGGTGGTTTCTCAATTTGCGATTTCCGTGGGCCTCATTATCAGCACGGCAATCGTGTTCCTGCAGATCAGGCATGCACAAAACAGGTCGCTCGGGTACAATCCCAATAACCTTATTAGCGTAAGCAGTAGCGGCGACCTGGTAAAAAACTTTGTTGCGTTGAAATCGGACCTGCTGAATACCGGGCAACTCGAAGCTGTTGCAAAAGTATCAAGCCCGCTTACCAACATTTACAACAGCTGGAGCGATTTCTCCTGGACCGGCAAGGATCCCAATGCCCAGCAGGTGCTTGATGTGATCATGACTGAATGGGATTTTGAGAAAACTGCCGGGCTGGAATTTGTAATGGGCCGCCCTTTCTCTCCCGACCGAAAAACAGATTCAAATGCTGTTATCCTTAACGAGTCGGCGCTCAAAATGATTGGGTATAAGGATCCCATAGGCAAAACCATGAAAGTTGGCGAACAGCCCTTAACCATCGTTGGTATTGTGAAAGATATCCTGATTAAAGACCCATTCAAACCCGTTACTCCAACTATAATAATGGCAAGCCCGGGTAATGCAGAAAATGTCATTTATCTGCGATTGAAAGAATCCGCTGATCTGAAAAAAACAATTGCACTTATTCAGCCAATCTTCGAAAAATACAATCCTGCGTATCCTTTCGAGTTTAGTTTCAGCGACGAGGAATTTCACAAGAAATTTCAAACGGAAAGACAGGTGGCAAAACTCTCCGGAATATTTGCCTGTCTCGCGGTGCTGATATCTTGTCTTGGTTTATTTGGATTGGCAGCATTCATGGCCGAAAGAAGAACAAAGGAAATTGGAATACGCAAAGTGCTTGGTGCGACTGTTACCCAATTGTGGGCCCTGCTTTCGAAGGAGTTCGTGTGGCTTGTGCTGGCGGGTTGCCTGATTGCAACGCCAATTGCCTACTGGCTTATGGAATCCTGGTTAAAAGATTATGATTATCGCATCAACATCAGCTGGATGATATTCGTGGTGACTGCAATGGTTGCGGTGGTGATTGCGCTTGCCACTGTAAGTACACAGGCAATCAGGGCATCTTTATCAAATCCCGTTAACGGTTTGCGATCTGAATAATTAACGCCGGCTAAGAAAGCCGGAGATAGATTCAACATATATATCCTGTTGTTCAATAAATGCATTGTGTCCGGCATCGGGTATAAGCTGAAACTCGCTTTGTGGAAAAACATCGAGGTATTCAGCCGTAAACCCCCAGGGTTGATTGTCGCACTGAGCTTTCATCACCAGAACCGGGGTCTGCAGGTGACGTAAAAGATGTCGGTGATCCGGGATGCCTGCAATGCTGCGCGAAGTAAGATAGTGAGCGTAATATCCTTCCGTTCCTTCTGCACGTATAGCGTTCGCCGAATCGCAAACCATCGATAGATTCAGCTCATCTGTTCTCCACGTTGCAAGTTTGTCTGCTTCTTCATCGCTCATTAGTTTAAAATTCATTTTTCTTGCAAGGTAGAGTCCGAGTTTTCCACGGATAGACGGAACACGCTGTCCCTGCCTCGACATTTCATAGGAAGGACCGCGAAGTTGTAATGAGTCGGGTGGTGTTGCACCAGCCAGTTCTTTCCTTGTGGGTTGTAAAGGTGCGGGAGCTGCAATAACTAATGACGATACAAGTTCCGGATGAAGTGCAGTAAACCAGGTAGCGAGTATTGATCCCCACGATTGCCCCACCAGAATTACGCGGGGCTTCCTGATAACTTTTATAATTGCAAACAGATCGTCAATATGGCGCTGAGCTGTATATCCGGCAATGTTACTTAGTCGCCCGGAGCTTCCGCATCCCACCTGGTCATACAGGTAAACATCGTAACCATGTGAAGCAAGTTTGCGAAATGTTTCCATCTCACGTTTGGTAATACCGGCCCCCGGTCCGCCATGTAAATAGATAATGGCCTCTTTCGAATCTGAAGAGTCACCTGCAAAAAATTGATAGCCAATGCGTGAGCCGGTTGGCAGATCCCAGAATTTTGTTCCTTCGTGAGGAGAAAATGCATTTGCATCATAGGTAACGGGAACTAACACACGAAGAGCAAAAAAGATAACAACTCCTGCTACGATGAGGGCAATGGCTGTGATAAGTTTTTTCATGAAAGGATGAAGGTACTGATACGAGAATTTATGCAAACGTTTTCATGCATGAAATTGCCTCCCTGAATTGGTGGAATATTTCAATTGTACTACTTTGAACTATAAATCTGGTGGTGATGTATTGTTTGAAATTAGCGGCGGTGGCCGCCTTTATTCTCTCTTTATCGAGTACCTTAAAATATTCCGGTATGCAATCTGAATCTATGCAGGAAAAAAAGGAGTACAGCGTTGCGAAGCTGGCAGGCAATCTGAAAATTGACGCCAACTGGAACAAGCCGGAATGGTCGAACACAAAATCGATTCGCATCAGCAACCGGATGGGAGAGAAGCCGCCTTTTGAGCCGGTGGTGGAGGCCAAAGTAATGTATAACGACAGCAATGTGTTTGTGATCTTCCGCGTTCAGGACCGCTTTGTAAAAAGCACGATAACGGAAATAAACGGACCTGTGTCGGAGAATTCCTGTGTAGAGTTCTTTTTTGCTCCCGATGCTGATAAACCTTTACACTACTTCAACCTGGAGATAAATGCAGGCGGAACACCACTTTTGTTTTATGTAACCAAACCCTGGAGCGGATATACCGAATTGAGCAAGGATGATATCCGGGAAATTGAGATTGCGCATTCACTACCATCGACAGTGGATCCCGAAATTCCGGAGCCAACTACATGGACGATTGAATGTCGCGTGCCGATTTCCATGCTGCAGAAATATGCTACCATAACCCAGCCTGCTTCAGGCGTAAAATGGAAGGCAAATTTTTACAAAACAGGAAGTGCTACATCCAATCCGAATTATCTCACCTGGTCGAAGGTTGAATTTCCGAAACCAAATTTCCATCTTCCCGAATTCTTCGGAACAATCGTATTTGAATAATTATGCGAGTTTCTGACCGGTAAGATTGTAAATCTTCTGAATGTTTTTAAGAATAGCAATAAAGTCCAGTTTCAGGTCAATCAATGTTCCGTTTTCGATATCGAAAACCCAACCTGCTACAATCGGGTAACCCTTTGCGATATATGCCTGCTGAACTACTGCTGTTTTAATTACATTCACCACCTGTTCCTGCACATTCAGCTCTACCAATCTCTTATAACGGCGTTCTTCATCTTCTATAGCGTCGAGTTCCTGCTGGTGTAAACGATACACATCACGGATATTCCGGAGCCAGGGATTGAGAATGCCTAAATCGAGTGGTTGCATAGCTGCCCGAACGCCACCACAATTGTAATGGCCACAAACGATGATGTATTTTACGTCAAGCTGTTTGACTGCATAGTTTATTACCGACATTACATTCATGTCTACACTGTTCACCAGGTTAGCGATATTACGGTGCACGAATAATTCTCCGGGTTCGAGTCCCATGAGTTCGTTCGCAGGCACACGACTGTCGCTGCAACCGATGTAGAGGTAGTCAGGCGATTGATCCTTAGCCAGAATTTTAAAATAGTCGTGGTTATTTACAGTTTTAGATGCGACCCATTTACGGTTGTTTTCAAATATCTCTTCGTATGTAGCCATTTTCCGGTTTTTTGACCGGAATGAAGATAGCGCATCTGAAATGAAACCAGCAAAGGAAAGAGACCGTCAGGTTAACGACAAAGCCGAAATAAACATCACGAGCAGAAGCAGGAAAATGGTGAGAAATGAATTAGTCATGTATTCAGCATGAACATGACGGGGCTGTTTTGTTTTCGAGGTTCTCATACACAAAATTTTTTAAATGCGTGAAACAACGGATTAGCCGTTTTCAGAGGAAAATGGAAGGGAGGAGTCTTCGAGGGATTGGATAATGCTGAATAGGAATATTGGAAATTGCAAAGGAGAAGCAGGGATAAAGATTTAAATAAAAGGGCAGCATTGCAATAGGTGATCTTCTAGCCAAAGGATGAATAATTCCTGCGGCGATTCACATTGTACTTTGATAATTTCCGAGGGTTATTTTTTTGAAACAAATCATTGCGCATTATTCTTTACTTTTGCACTTTGAAACATAGACACTTGCGTTTCACTCGTGTCGTTAGCGTGTTTGATGCGGGCATGATTTTTTTACGTGTTTCAGAATACGATCTGCTAATTGTTAATTATTTATAATCTTTCCCAAACAGAGTTGATATGCTACATTTCGTTAGGTCCGAGCAGGATGAATTGATGAAGAATATGGAAGTCGTGACCATGATCGAGCCGATAGTAGCAGATGCAGCCGACAACATACTCGTAGATCCGAGAACCTGCTGGCAGCCAACCGACTTCCTGCCTGACATGAGCATGGAAGATGCGATGGAACAGCTGGCAGAATTGCAGAAGAGAGCAGCCGGCATTCCTGATGGCATCATCAGCTGCCTGGTAGGAAATATGATTACTGAAGAGGCACTGCCGAGTTACCAGACATACTTCAACCTTGTACGGGGTATCAATGAAGAAAGAAGCCTGGTAAGTGAAAAAGGATGGGTGAAATGGTCGCGCCGCTGGACGGCCGAGGAAAATCGCCACGGCGACCTTCTCAATAAATACCTCTATCTCTCCGGCAGGGCAGACATGAAGGAAGTTGAGATTACTATTCACAACCTTATTTCTCACGGTGTAGAAGCAAAAACAGACCAGGATCCCTACCAGGCGATGATCTATACCTCGTTCCAGGAACGTGCGACCCGGATTTCACATGTTAATACCGGCAAACTCGCAGGCAAATTCGGAGACGAAGCCCTGTCGCGCATCTGTAAAACCATCGCTGGTGATGAGGCACGCCATGAGAAGGCATATAAGCTTTTCATGTCACGCATTTTTGAGATCGATCCTGATGGAGCTTTGCTAGCCTTTCAGAAAATGATGCAGAAACAGATAACCATGCCTGCTGCATTGATGGATGACAAAGACAGTGATAACCTGTTCTTCCGATTTTCTGCAATCACCCAAAGGCTCGGAATATACACCACGATGGACTATGCCGACATTATTGAGCACCTCGTGAAATTGTGGAACATCCCATCGCTTACAGGCCTTAAAGACTATGGCGCGAAGGCGCAGGATTATCTCAGCACATTGGGGCAGCGATACAGGCGAATAGGTGAGAGGATGAAAGTTCCCGAAGATGTGCCGGCCACATGGATTAAAAAGTCATAACCGGCTTTGCACCTGCATTTGCGTAAATATTTGCAGTTTCGCTTAAGCTAATTCCCTGGATGTTGTTGTCGTTGCAATATTGAAAGAATCGTTCGAGATCATCGATATAACGATCACATTCTTCCTGTGTTTTGGTGTAAGGATTTAGCGAGGGGAGCACTTCCACATTGTGAAACATGATGTTGAATACCATTACCGGGTTATTCTGGTAAGCTTCGGTATGGTTCTCAATCACCTTAACGAATTGTCTGTAAGTGGAATAAGCCGGGCGTAGCCACATCGCTTTCCTGAAGTTGTATTTGCGGCGCATGCCGAACCAGCTACGACGAATTTCCCGCAACGCCTGCGTAGGCTCTGTTGAAATAGACACTGGTACTTCAAGAATATCGCCGCTGCTGCTTTCAGCCGGGTAGGCTCCAGGTTTTACATAATATGGTTGTTCGGGGCTGCTCTTATAGTCGATAGGCTTTAGCCGCGATTTGTCGGCCCACGTAACATGCGGAGTAACACTCGTATCTACCAGGTAGCCGAGTTTCGCGAGGCTATCAATTGTATTTGGCCCTGCACTAAAGCGGCCGGCACGAAAACTGGTAGGAGAGTAGTTAAACCTGCTTTCAAAAAGCCTGGTAATATTTTCAAGTTTACCGAATTCAACGTCGGCAGGGTATTCACAGCAGTTTGCAGAGCCCCGCTTTCCTGCATAGTCCGTTTCGGCTTTCATCGGTTCGATGAATTCAGGATGCAGGTGTGTTCCAAGCTCGTAATTACCGGGAAGATTTTTTAGAATTTCACAACTTCCCTCGTCTTCAATTACTACGTTATTCAGCAGGTATGTTGGCGTCATGTTGTACTTATTGAACAACGGCTGAAGAATGCGTCCTATGCCTTCAGAAACTCCCCTGAATGTAAGAGGATTGGAATAATGCCATGTGGTAGTACAGTCGGGCTCTACGTCGATTGTGATTACGAGATAACGGGTCATACTGGTTATAAGGTTCTTGGGCTCTTCTAAATTTAGTGAAATGGACATGAAAATACCTTGCCCGAACCCGATTTTCGTGTCCATTTTTCACCATAAACCGGTTATTTTTAGCTGCGATGAAG
>JAFAGE010000389.1 GCA_023423015.1 Bacteroidota bacterium | reverse complement strand
TGCATTGAGCTAACATTATCCGTGAACATACACAACTGCACCTATTCAACTCGAAGCAGGTAAGCTGTACTATTTCAAACTGGAATATTTCAACAACGACCAGAGGACCGGCATGGGCCTCTCATGGAGCAGTAAAAGCCTGCCGCTCGAGTATGTGCCACAAAGCCAGTTGTATGCAGATGCGGCAGCAAGTCCCCCTGCGCAAGACAACCAGGCTCCTGTGGCTAGCGCAGGTACCGATCAAACCATCACGCTTCCGAATAATTCAACGGCGTTGAATGGTCTTGGCTCCCGCGACCCTGAAGGCAGCAAGCTCAAATACAGCTGGGCAAAAATTAGCGGACCATCAAGAGGAGGAGTGGTAAGTCCTTCGAATGCTACCACGGCCGTAAGAAATCTTGTGCAGGGTACCTACGTGTTCCAACTTACTGTTACAGATGTAAATGGAGTTTCTCATTCCGACACCGTTTCAGTAAGAGTGCTGTCAGCCAATTCATCAAACAGTGTAGTAGCGGCAAACGATATCGTGATTAATGCGCCTGCTAACAGCGTTACATTAAACGGAACAGCAGCAACTGCACTGGGCGCACAGCAGCTCGTTCATTCGTGGGCCGTATTAGACGGACCTGTAGGAGCAACCATTCAGACACCATTTGCGATGACCACAGAAGTAACCGGTCTTGTACCGGGAACCTACCTGTTCAAGCTGGAATCAACAGGACCCAGTGATCTTATTCATCACGAACAGGTGAGAGTAATTGTGAAACCGGAACTGGAAGACGGCACTTCCTTGCTCAGCATCCAGGCCTTTCCCAATCCATCAACCTCATATTTTAATATTAAAACTTTGGCCAGCAACCGGTCAACCCCGGTAACTATTACGGTATTTAATGCCAAAGGCAGCGTTGTGGAAAGGGTAACAACACTCAACAGCGGTTCTGTATACAGGTTAGGCGTTGGCTGGAAACCCGGTACCTATTTCGTTGTTTCTCAGCAAGGTAAGATTCGGCGTACGGTAACGCTCGTCAAACAATAGACTTGAATCTTGTGGATATAAATAAAGGCTGAACAGAAGTTCAGCCTTTTGTTTTATCCTGCCATTGACTGCCGTCAATCGGACAACTACGGGATGCCCGCTTGCATTTTACAGATTGGTGCCGTATAATTGCGTACATTTGATTTACCGCAATTTTCCTATGCTCACCCGCCTTTAATCATCAATTTCTTCTAAGGAAAAACTCAGTTTTATCCATTTTCCGGTGTTCAGCCAGATCATACCCGTACTCTTTAGATCAGCTAAAACAAATCGAGCATGCCCCGGAAACCCACTGCGTTCAACGAACAGGCTATTGGCACATTACGGCACCTGATCAAGGTGAAATCGAATCTGAATTGCCAGACTTTTTCACAGATACAGATGCTGCATGAAGACATTCTGAATACCACTAATGTCTATCTGTCCGTTCAAACACTCAACCGCGTCCTTGGAATTATTAAAAGTGACTTTCGTCCTTCGCTTCATACATTAAATACGCTTGCACGCTATCTCAATTATGCTTCCTTCGATGAACTCCAGGCGCTGCACAGTGAAGAAGCGCAACAGAAGGAAGAAAAAACAAATTTTATTTCATCCTTCTTCCATAGCGTTTTTTCAGATGTAGATGGTCGCGAGAATCCCAATGACGATGTAGTGAAGAACATCATTCGCTGGATGAACAACCACGACCAGTTTTCAAGCGACTTTTACCGCTCCGTAGCCTCCACAGAATATGGGCGGGAGATTTTTTACAATCGTTTTGTGAACGTTGACCAGTTAAACCTGGGCTTTGGTAACGGCTTGCAATACTACCTGCTCCATGCAAACAACAAACAGGATAAGTGTTTTGCATATATACTCAATTGTTACAGGTATTTTTTGTCGGGCCGAAACGAAATGTTCAAGCGCTATTTTGCCCTGATTAAAAATTGTGCGCATTCAGAAATCATTCATTTCCGCCCGGAAATCATCGACCGATTCTACGCAATCTTAATCCTCAATAAAGGTATATCACCTTCCGATGAAGACAGTGACGACGAGCTTGCGCTTGATGATTTTGATATGTTGTCGTCTTCTTCGCTTGCTCTTTCCAACTCCAATTTCTTTGTGGGAGAAGCACATCTTCTACGTGGTGAATTCAGCAAAGCCTGGAATATTTTCAATAATTGCAACATAAAAGATCTGCATGTACCCGAACTGTTACGGAACGACTTCGCCCTGCTCATCAGGATCTATAAATTATTGAGCGGCCTGCTTTCAAATAATCTTTCATCACGCCGGGCATTGTCGCAGTACCTCGAAATTTACAAGATGCCGCTGCCGTTTCTGCATGAAAACTTTGCTTCTTTCTTTGTGTTGCTGATTAAGTACAAACTGACGCAGAAAAGAAAAATCCGCAAGAACATTCTTGAAACATACGAAACTATGGTTCAGAAAACGGAGTTCAAATACATGAACACCTTCCTGGAAATAGTCATCAACGTAAACGAAGCCGGATCCAAAACAACAGAACAGTTGAAATCACCGGCGTAAATGTCCTATCAATTTAACGCATTCCACTGCTTCGCGCACATCGTGTACGCGTAATATGTCTGCCCCGTTCAGAAGGGCAACGGTATTCAGCGTAGTTGTGCCATTCAGCGCATCGGCAGCCGTTATGCCGAGTGTTTTATAGATGGTTGATTTTCGCGATAAGCCAGCAAGTAATGGCAGTCCGGGAATCTTCAGTGCACCGAGGTTTTTAAGCAATTCGAAATTATGTTCTGATGTTTTGCTGAATCCAAAACCGGGATCAAGTATGATGTCTTTGATGCCAGCTTCGCGGCATATGCGGATTTTTTGAATAAAATAGTCAAGCACTTCGCGGGTAACGTCAGTGTAATTTGCAAACTGCGTCATATTCTGAGGTGTACCGCGGATATGCATGCATACAT
>JAFAGE010000231.1 GCA_023423015.1 Bacteroidota bacterium | reverse complement strand
CACCATAAAGAGTTCCGTAACCTGTGGCAAGCTCACTCTTGTTCGATGTATTCAGTAATATATAACCGAACTTATTAGCGATTGCCATCAGCAGATTTCCCCTGGAACGACTTTGAATATTTTCTTCAGCGATTCCAAATGGTGTGTCTTTGAATACCGGAGACAATGTTTGTAAAAATGCATCGTAAACATCTTTGATTGGAATTATGTCGTAAGGATTATTGAGATTTCTGCTGAGTTGTTCCGCATCAGAAACCGAATGACCGGTTGAATAATGAGATGGCATCAGAATGGCTCTGACATTTTCCCGGCCGAGTGCTTCACAAGCCAGGGCGAGTGTTACTGCACTATCCACCCCTCCGGAGGATCCGATTATTGCTTTACTGAAACCCATTTTTGAGAAATAGTCTCGGATTCCAAGAACAAGGGCTTTGTGAATCTGGATGATGTTATTACGATCGGTGAGATAATTAATGATCTTATCCGGATCTTTTACTTTCGCCACCCGCATTTCCTTATCCATTCGCTTCAGCGTGGCTGTTGAAACTTCACCTTCCTGTTTAGCTTGATTCCGTTTGTCGAGGTTTACTTCTACCACTTTAAAATCTTCCTCAAAATATTTCAGCTCGTGGGCAAGATTCCCCTCCGCGTCGAATACCAGGCTTCCGCCATCGAACACTATTTCAGTTTGTGAGCCTACCGTATTGCAGTATATCAACGGCACTTTGTACTTGAGTACATTCGCCCGAATTACTTCCTTTCTGTCATCATCATGATCGTAGTCAAACGGTGATGCGGAAATGTTGATCATAATGTCCGGATCCTGTTTACAGAGTTGCTCCATTGGCGCAAACCTGTAAAGCGGATTATCGCTCAGGTTCCATAAATCTTCACAGATGGTGAGGGCGATTTTTTTCCCCTTGAATGGAATTACGTTCCATTCAAATCCGGGCTCGAAATACCTGTATTCATCAAATACATCGTAAGTAGGTAACAAAGTTTTATGAGCAATAGCTTTCAGTTCCCCTTCATACAGCAAAATAGCTGCATTGAAAAGGTCCTTCCCCTTTAAAGATGGATTACGAACAGGTGCGCCAATGATAATGCCGATATTGGCAGACTTGAGCCGGATAGCTTCTACCGCTTCGTATGCCTTGTTCACGAAATCATTAAACTCGAGGAAGTCGCGTGGCGGGTAGCCACAAACGCACAACTCTGAAAAAACGACCAATTCTGCTCCCTGCGATACCGCCTGGTCGATGCCTGCCAGAATTTTTGCCGTATTCAACTCGAAATTTCCAATGTGATAGTTCTGCTGGGCCAGTGCAATCTTCATTCTTCAAATTTAGGGAAAGGCTAAGGAACAGTCCGGCAACATGAATCATTGTTTCACAGTCATTTCGTATTTTCCCCCAATGAACAGAATCGTGCTTCTGATTGTGGCCACCCTGGTGATTTCAGGCTGCAAAGATTCCGGGAACCCCGATGTTTCAGATATTCCGGTTGAACTGACAACCGTACGTTTTGAGAAAGATTTTTTTACGCTCGACACCAGCGACCTTTCCGTTTCACTCGATAACCTTTACCGTGAATACCCCGTTTTCTTTCGCGACTTCACTGTGAATATTCTTGGTCTTCCTCCGATAAAAGACTCAGGAACGGATGCGATGAACGCAGTCAAACGGTTTATTCACGATTATAAGCCTGTGTACGATTCGGTGATGTTGCGCTTTCCGGATCTGAAAAAAGAGGAAGCTGAAATAATCAAGGGATTGAAATATGTGAAATATTATTTTCCGCAATACCCGCTGCCTGAAAAACTCATCACATTCATCGGGCCTATGGACGCATTTTTTCAGGGCTCCCTGGGGGGTTATGGTGATGCTATTACGACAGAGGGACTCGCCATTGGCCTGCAACTCCATCTTGGTTCCCGGTTTTCGATGTACCACACCGAAATGGGCATTTCGCTGTTTCCTACTTATATATCCCGCCGGTTTGCCCCGGAATATATTCCCGTTAACAGTATCAAGAATGTTATTGATGACATCTTCCCTGACCAGAGTGCAGAGCTTACACTGGTGGAACAGATGGTAGAGAAAGGAAAAAGAATGTACCTGCTCGACCGGCTGATGCCGGAAACTCCTGATACAATAAAAATTGGCTATACAAAGCCGCAGCTGGATGGCGCACGTAATAATGAAGGCATGATCTGGAATTATTTTATAAAGAACAACCTTGTCTACAATAATGATCCTTCACTGATAAAAAATTACATTGGCGACTCTCCCGGAACCCCGGAATTCGGTGAAGGCGCACCCGGCTACATCGGCCTGTTTGTAGGATGGCAGATTGTAAAAGCGTTTATGGAAAAAAACAGCAATATGGCATTGATTCAACTAATGCAAACGCCGGCAAAAGAAGTATTTGAAAAAAGCGGATACAGGCCCAGGTAAAGAGAAGGGCGGAGAGTGGAGGGCGCCTCTCACCTCTCACGTTTGCCGTCTGGCGTTCCCGAAATTTTCTCCTTCAACAACCTCCTCGCCTGCTGCCGTTCTTCGAGGTCTCGAAAAGCATCTGTGGGAACCAGGAAAAACGAGCGTGCATCGAAATACAGATGAAAAAAGTAAGGGCTTTCTACAAACTTCGAAAAAACCGCCCAGGGCCAGGCTTTCTGTCCTTTTTCGGTAATTAACACCACTTCTTCCTCGTTGATGTTCATCGAAAAACTGTCTTTGAATGTATGCGAGCGTTTATAGATGCTTTGCGGAAGTATTCTCCACACCACCAGCATCAGCAAAAACCAAAGAATAGAAAACATGAGGAAGGACACGGGTTGGATTACACGGAAGTACAATAAGATAGCAGAGCCAATGGCAAATACATTAACAAGAATAAGCAGGATCCTGATTTCGGGGCGAGTCAAAAAATGGTAACGCAGGGCCTGGATAACTTGCTTCTTATCATATGTGAAGCTGATCGTCATACTGCAATATAAGCCAAAGGGCAGAACGTAAACGTACAGGTATTACCCTTTTACGCTTGCCGTTCCGCCACTTCGAACCGTCCAAAGTAAATTATTGATCAGCTGCAACCCATGCTGTTGCCGCAGTTAAGACATTTATAGCAGGTACCACTTCTGATCGTGATATGTCCGCAGGTATTACATGCCGGTGCATCACTTTGCATCGTTTTTGCTGCTGCATTCACCGCATCAAGACTTGTTACCGGAGCTTTTCCTGATTTAATAGGTTTTTGGTCCGGAGCAGGTTTTGGAGAGGTGGGTGCAATCACCACGCGAACATCGCTTAGCGCAGGAGAAGCTTTGTGTGCCGGCAATTCATCCCACTCGTCGGTGCCTGTATTCTGCACTTCAGGCTTATCCAATACATGAACGAGATCATTTCTTCCCAGATATTCATAAGCTAGTGCGCGGAAGATGAAGTCAACGATTGATGTAGAACTTTTGATGTTCGGATGTTCTACCATTCCAGCTGGTTCAAACCTGGTGAACACAAATTTTTCTACAAATTCTTCAAGAGGCACACCATATTGAAGTCCGATTGACACGGCAATAGCAAAACAGTTGAGCATACTTCTCATTGTAGCTCCTTCTTTCGCCATATCAATGAATATTTCACCTACGGTACCATCGGCATATTCTCCTGTACGCAGGAATAAAGCCTGGCCGTTGATTTTTGCCTTTTGTGTAAAGCCTCTGCGTTTTGCCGGCAACGTGCGGCGTTCTACGATCGTGGCTAGCTGGCGCTTCAACTTAGTATCAGGTGATGCCTGCACACGTTTCTGAACTTCTTCCAGCAACTCCTGAACGGTGAGCTTGCCCAGGTCAACAATATTCGATTCTGCTATTGGCGCCGCTTCTTCCCTTGTGGCTGCGGCTGCTTCCGGCTCGTCGGCCTTTTTCTTCTTGTCGCTCTTGTTGCTGAGTGGCTGAGAAAGTTTAGATCCATCGCGATACAATGCGCAGGCTTTCAAACCAAGTTGCCAGCTGAGCATGTAAGCATCAGCAATCTCTTCAACAGTTGCTTCATTCGGCAGGTTGATGGTTTTTGAAATTGCCCCACTAATAAACGGCTGAGCTGCACCCATCATACGAATGTGTCCATGCGCATGAATGTAACGCTCTCCCTTTTTGCCGCACTTGTTGGCGCAATCAAAAACCGACAGATGTTCGGGTTTCAGGTGTGGTGCTCCTTCTACCGTCATTGTTCCACAGATATAATCGTTGGCTTTCTCTATTTCTTCTTCACTGAAGCCAAGTGCTTCCAGCAGGCTCCACTCGAAGTTGAAATATTGTTCGGGAGTAAAACCAAGACGCTGCAGACATTCTTCACCGAGAGTATATACATTAAATACAAAGCCGATTTCGAAAGCAGAAGCCACAGCTGCATCAAGCTTCTTGATTTCTTCGGCGATAAATCCTTTTTCGCTTAGTGACTGATAGTTGATGTGAGGAGCGCCGGCAAAACTTCCCGCACCCACCGCATATTTTACTATTGCTTCTATTTCTTTATCGTTGTATCGCAGGTTTTTCAAAGCTGCGGGAACCGACTGATTGATAATCTTGAAATAGCCGCCGCCGCTCAGCTTCTTAAATTTAACCAGGGCAAAGTCCGGTTCAACACCTGTAGTATCACAGTCCATTACAAGACCTATCGTTCCGGTTGGTGCGATTACGGTTGTCTGGGCATTCCTGTAACCGAACTTTTCTCCGAGTTGTACTGCTTCGTCCCATGCTTTGGTGGCAGCAGAAAGGAGGTAATCGGGACAATATTTTGCTTTGATGCCCATTGGCTTGATGCCCAATTGCTCATATTCATCAGCATCGTAAGCTGCGAGGCGATGATTACGCATTACGCGAAGCATATGCTCCTTGTTCTCTGCATAACGGGGGAAGGGTCCGAGAAAGCTGGCCATTTCTGATGATGTCTTATAAGAGATACCAGTCATAATGGCTGTAATTGCACCTGCAAGGCCCCTGGCTTCTTCAGAGTCGTAAGGAATGCCCATCACCATCAGCATCGAACCCAGGTTGGCGTATCCGAGACCAAGCGTGCGGTAGTCGTAGCTGAGCTGAGCAACTTCTTTCGATGGGAACTGTGCCATCAGCACAGAAATCTCGAGAACAGTTGTCCATAACCGGCATGTATATGCGAAACCTTCTACATCGAACTGGTTGGTTGACTCATCGAAAAACCTGCGGAGGTTTACGGAAGCCAGGTTACAGGCCGTATTGTCGAGGAACATATACTCGCTGCAGGGATTGGAAGCACGGATGCGTCCTCCTTCCGGGCAGGTATGCCATTCGTTGATGGTGGTATCGTACTGTGTACCCGGATCTGCGCAGCGCCATGCGGCGTAAGCGATCTGGTTCCATACTTCTTTTGCAGGAATTTTCTTCATCACTCTGCCGTCCATTCTCGCTTTTAGTTCCCAGTCTTCATCTTTCTGGAGTTTTTCGAAGAACTCGTTTGGAATACGTACAGAGTTGTTTGAATTCTGACCGGAAACGGTGCGGTATGCTTCACCTTCGTAATCGCTGGGATAGCCCGCAGCGATCAGCGCACCCACTTTCTTTTCTTCTTCCATCTTCCAGTTGATGAAGCTCATTACTTCGGGGTGGTCGAGGTCGAGGCAAACCATTTTTGCTGCCCTCCTTGTTGTACCTCCACTCTTAATAGCACCTGCTGCGCGATCACCGATTTTAAGAAAACTCATCAATCCGCTTGAAGTACCGCCACCGCTAAGCTTTTCACCTTCGCCGCGAATGTTGGAGAAGTTTGTTCCTACACCCGATCCATATTTGAAGATGCGCGCTTCGCGAACCCACAGGTCCATGATACCACCTTCGTTCACAAGATCGTCTTCTACCGAAAGGATGAAGCATGCGTGAGGCTGCGGACGCTCATATGCCGAAGTAGATTTTTTCAATTGACTGTCCGCGGGATCCACGTAGTAATGTCCCTGCGGTTTTCCCTTAATGCCATAACTCTCGTACAGGCCGGTATTAAACCACTGAGGACTATTAGGAACACATGCCTGGTTAAGGATACAGTACACCAACTCTTCGTAGAAAACATTTGCATCTGCCGCAGATGCGAAGTAGCCATATCTTTCACCCCAGCTTTTCCAGCAGTTTGCGAGACGGTGAGCAACCTGCTTAACAGAGGTTTCCCTTCCCTTGGTGCCATCCGGCTGCGGTACAC
>JAFAGE010000187.1 GCA_023423015.1 Bacteroidota bacterium | reverse complement strand
ATGTACGCCGCCCTGCTGAATACAATGCAGGGCATTTCTGCGGATCGGTGAATTTGCCACTTGATAATATTAACGATCATCCTGGCCAGATCGACAAAAACCGAACTTATTATGTGCATTGTGCAGGTGGTTACCGGTCGATGGTTTTTATATCCATCCTTCGGGCAAGAGGCTATTACAACCTTATAGATGTTGCAGGGGGTTACAAAGCAATTATGGCAAAAAGGACCGAGGCGCAAAAATGAGAGCTACTTAAATCCGAATTCATAAATTAGGTGTTGAAAAAAACAGGATATGCTATGAGCACTTTAACGAGCCAGATTGCAACAAACCTGCGGACTGTTTATTTCGGTGAAAACTGGACCTGGGTAAATTTCAAAGAGACGCTGGCAGATGTCAGCTGGCAGGAGGCTGTAGCTAAAGTAAATTCGCTCAACACTATTCTTGCGCTTGTTTATCATTCCGGGTATTACGTTAGCGGTGTAGCTGCTTATCTTGAAGGCGGTGAGTTGTCAATAAAAGATAAATATGCCTTCGACCATCCACAAATTCAATCTGAGGAAGAATGGCAGGCATTTCTTCAACAAACCTTTCAGAATGCGGAACGTCTTGCATTACTGATTGAAGCTCTTCCCGAAGAAAAATTATGGGAAACTTTTTTTGAAGTAAAGTATGGGAACTACTACCGCAACCTGCATGGGATTATTGAACACCTTCACTACCATCTGGGGCAGATTGTCATAATTAAAAAACTGTTGAGAAATAGATGAAAGGTTAGCGGTGAGCGGTGAAAAGTGAAAATTCGATTCGCCATTCACCATTCATCAAAAACATGTGATAGGTTCACCCCGCGTTTCAACCTCTTTCACATCTTTATGCGATTGTTTTCGCTTGTGTTGTGAGGCATTTTTGTGCCGCAATTGAAACAGTAACAACGCAAACGAAAAACATGAAACGCATAACCCCTGTATTTGTAGCACTATTCCTGGTATTTGTCTTAGCAGCCTGTAATAAAAAAGATGTAACGGAGAACGCTCCACCACCGCCCGTATCTAAACCGGTAGGGGAGCCGACAGCCATCGGTATGCCTACCAACGAAGCAGCCGTGCAGAAGACCATCGGCGTAGAGGGCGGAACCGTGGAAAGCGAGGATGGGAGTATCAGCATTAACATTCCATCCGGTGCTCTATCTTCTGCTCAACTGGTAAGTATTCAGTCGATAATGAATCATAACCCCCTTGGTGTAGGTAAGGCTTACCGCCTGGAACCACACGGCATTACCTTCAACAAGCCCGTAACAATAGAATTTTCAATTGACGAGTCGAGTGCTGATAATGTTCTGGGTATTGCTTTCCAGGATTCTAATAATGTATGGCAGGCGAGAGCAGCGGTAGTTGATAGGGTGAATATGAAAGCAAAAATTACTACAACACACTTCAGCGACTGGAGCCTCTTTGAAACATTGTATCTCACTGCAACGGCAAAATCGGTAAAAGTAAATGGTAGCGTAGGTCTGGAAGTGTTAACCACAGATCATCTGCTGGCATTGATGTCTCTTACCGAAGACATACCCATGGGCAAGAAATTATACCTCCCGGCTACATACATCAAAAATTGGGAATTGGCTGGTGCGGGAAATCTCGATGCTGCAGGAGCGAAAGGAACTTACAAAGCTCCGGGTGAAGTGCCGGATGCACCAAACCCTGTAGCTGTATCGGTTAACATCGACCTCGGACAGAATGGAAGATACATCCTTGTAAAACACATCGTGATATACGATGAACAAGGGGAGATTGAAGTGAGAGTTGCAGGCGGACCCTGGGTAAAGAAAATCGCATCACCAGCGGTAAAGGTTCAGGAAGGATTATATGCTGTAGGTGATGTTGATGGCGATACTGAGGGAAGTCACGTGTTGATCATGTGGGAAGGTGGAATAGGAGATCATTCATATAAATCACCAGATGTGAACCTTGGTACATACGTGCACTATCTTATTGATGGCGGCGACAATTATGTAAGCCATTATATGAATGAAGAAGATGAATTGGAACGAAGTGGTGGCAGCGTAACCATAACCAGTATGGGCGAAGAAGATGGGTTTATTACCGGCACATTCAAGGCATCTCCGGCTGGTCATGGATTTAACCTCAAAAGCAGAACTTCTCTCGAAGGAAAATTCAGGGTTAAGAAGGGGTGGTAAGGCACGCAAGGGCAAAAGGCAGAGGGCAGACTTGTCCGCCATGAGCCGACGCTGAAACTCCAGCTCAAGCGTGAGCTTCAGCATAGGTGGAACGCAAAAACATTTTCCAGGTTTCGATAACACAGAGGGTCATCAGGCCGCCTGTTCTCAGGCGGCTTTCTCTTTTTCCCGCGCTTCCTTACGTTCTTCCGGGTCGGCAGGTTTAACATCCTGCTGGTGTCGCAAAGCGGGATTGTACTGCAGGTGTGTAAGAATGGCAAAATGATCCGACCCGTTTCTGGGCATTCGCTTCATGCTGATCAGGCCAAAATCGTTTGAACAAAAAATATAGTCGAGCGGAAATCTTACAAACATAGAATGCGTTGAGAACGTACTGTAAAATCCTCTACCTCTCCGCGGATCGAGGAGGCGGGCCGTTTTTTGAAATAGTTCTGTCACATTACTCCAGGCAACATCGTTGAAGTCGCCCATTACTATTACCGGCAGTTCAGACTTCTCCGCCTTAAAGGCCACTTTCATAATCTCACTGTCCTTTGCACGCGAATCGTACGATTCACCGGGAACAGGAGGTTTGGGATGAACTGCCCATATATTTATCTCCTGGCCGGATGGAAGTTTAAGACAGGCTTCAATACTTGGAATATCTCTCTCCACCACCATCTGCACTCGGCCGTCTATCTCATAGCGGCTGTATAAAAGCATTCCATAGGTGTTCGACAGGGGCTGCCCGATATACCTGGGATGTGTGTCCAGTAATTCGTCCATCGCAGCTTTCCATTCTTTGTCGGTTTCTACAAGAACCACCAGGTCGGGATCGTAATTCTTTATTTGTTGAAGGATGCGGCTATACTCCCTGTTATCCTGGAACACATTTGCTGTGTAAATTTTTATCTGGTCGTCAGCCCGCCCGGGGCGAACCGTTTTAATCTGGCGTTTTGCGGCAGGTGTGTAAGGCCAGATTTTATACGAGAGGTAAATCAATCCCGCAAAAAGTGCGATGGCCACCACTTTAAAAAAGACATCAGCATATTGGAACGAATATACCCACGTGACACAGATTATCGCAACGATAAGCCAGATCTGAAATCGCGGATATTCCAATATGCGAAATATCCAGAACGAGTTCTTGAATACGGGAAGGATAATGGCAATCAGCATGAGAATGCTGAGCACCAGCTGAACATACAATATTAGTTCCACATGTTGGTGTTAGTACGGTAAATGTAAGGATTACGCGGTAGTCAAAGTTTTTTGAATTCCACAATGCGGTCGTCGTAAAACAACATCTTTTCGATTTTGCGCCTGTTGTTACGGGTAAATTTCAATTCATACTGGAGATCCCCCTGTTCGAAGAAAAATCTGTCGTCAGCAAAATGTTTGATTTCGATCTTTGGACCTCCGGTCATTGCTAAGAGTTTATCGTTTTCAATAACCAGCCTCAGCGTGTCTCTGCCGGTTCTTGAGTACGAGCCCGCGTATTCGGCAAGTTTGGCCGGGGCGATGTTTGACGCTGTAAACACTTTACGTTGCTGGGCAAGCAACCAGGTGTAAAGACTATCGTTGTTGTAAGTTTCTGTCCAGCTGTCATGCTCTGCATCCGGATATATCGTGAGCTTTGCCGTGGGATTATGCCTTTTCAAGGCATTCATCATTGCATAACTTTCCTGGACCGGAACGGCCCGGTCTTTTGCGCCATGAAAGCACCACACGGCTACGTCTCTGAGTTTTTCAACTTCGCTGCTATCACCACCTCCACAAATAGGAACAATTGCGGCGAACTCGCGGGGATATTTGGTAGCCCAGTTCCAGGTGCCAAATCCACCCATGCTAAGGCCGGTTAAATAAATCCTGCTTTTGTCTACGCGCAGGTCATTCTTGAGGCTCCGCAGAAATCGCTGCATAATATCTGCCGGCCATCCATTTCCTTCCGATTGCGGTGATACAACTATAAAAGGTAACTTTTTTCCTTCTTCAATCAATTTCGGGGGGCCATGCACTTTCACTTTTTTCAGATCATTGCCACTTTCACCACTGCCGTGCAGGAATATAAGCAGTGGCCATTTTTTCGCGGTGTCGTTGTTGTAGCCATCGGGTAGTGCGAGTAAATATTTTATTGGCAGATTGAACTGCTCATCGGTCTGTTGTGCAGTTGCAGCAAAGTGCAGCGAAAACGCAAGGCACAACAGCAAAGAAAATTTGTGCAGCATGTATTGGGATTGTACTGACAATTTACATACATCCCATCAGACGGCAAACGGCCATCTTCTCACCTCTCACCTTTCACCTCTCCCCTCAAAGGTTCCGGTGCATCAGCAAAATGTTTGTATTTACCGGTTAACTTCCCGAATTGATAGGTGAGCGGTATAATTACCCTTTTTACAAAGCCCGGAAGACCTACAAGTTCGTATTCTGTTGAATAGCGGGTAATCAGGTATGCACCGTCGAATTTCTCCGGAACTTCAGACCCCGACTTGTTTTGTGCAGCATATATGGCGCTGAGAAAAAACACGATCGAATTAGCAGGCTTTATCCAGCCGCTGCAGTGCAAAATGTCATCACCCGCGTTCCAGAAGCGGTGCGGCACTCCTTTGCCAAACAGCACCGTTTCGCCCACACCTGCATATTTTGCTTCCTGCCCATAAACCTGGTAGCCGATTCGGCCATTCACTACAGTCAGGGCTTCTTCCTGGTGGAAATGGGTGTGCATCAGGGGACCATTTCCGGGTGTAACCCAATTATCTACCAGGAGGCGGTCGCCATCCGGTTCGTGTACTAACGTTTTAAAAGTGAGCTTTTCGCCAAGGCAATTTTCGATGGTGTGGGGAAGCGTGTATTGCATTTTCTTTTGTTTGACAAGGCAAAAATATCTAAATTTGGACATTGTCCAAATTTTATTTTATGAACAGGAAGGAAGTTATATTAAATAAGGCACTGGAGATGTTTAACGAACGTGGAATTGAATATGTGGGGTTACGTGAGCTGGCAGGGATACTCGGCATGCGGGTAAGTAATATTACCTACTATTTCCCCACCAAAGACGACCTGGTTTATGAAATTGCTATGCTTCTCCGCGAAGCAAACTCAAAAGTGATGGTCGTAAATGAAAAGATAACAATGGGCGGCTTTCTCCATATGACGCAGGGTGTGTTTGAAAACCATGTCAATTTTCGCTGCCTGCTATTGAGTTTTGTACATGTGATTGAACGTAATCCTATAATTGCCGCTTCATACAAAAAAACGCAGAACATCCGCAACGCTACCATAGAAGCTAACATTAATGCTCTCGCAACAAATGGTTTTCTGAATCTGAAAGAAGCTGAAGATTGCGATTTTCTCGTTTCTTCTATTGCGTTAATCAGCAGGTTCTGGATTTCGGAAGCAGTGGTTTCTTTCCGTAATCATTCCACAGAAGAGCAGATGAAACATTACCTGCACCTTATTGCAAGGCTCCTGATACCATATTCTTCTGCAAAAGGGAAAAAGGAAATTCAAAAATTCTTACAAGCGCTACCGCAGGTTAGCTGAGTTGATGTAGAAAAACCAACAGAATAGAAGAGTCGAACAGTATTATAAATGCCGCAGCATGCGTGTGGTTATCTACACGCAGAAATACTGTTTTATAGTTCCCGCAATCCAAAAGTAGTAAAAAATGCTAAAGTCTACCTTTTTTATAGACTTTTATTTTTTTGTTTGAAATGTGTACTGTTATTTTGCTTCCGATTAATTGAACGATTGCGACGCTTTTATAAACGTCACTAATTATTATGAGCTATTACTACTCTTTCCGGCGATGTTGTTGTTGTTGAATAACGCTATTCTCCAGCCGAATTCTCATTACATACATTCTTTTCTCCCAAACACAAATACCAAAATGAAGTCGTTCTTTTTGTTCGCTATACTCATAGTGCCATTTTTTGTCCATGCGCAGATATCCGGGCGTATTGTTGCCAACAACACGCAGGGGATACCTTATGCTACCATCCTTGTTAAGAATACAGACATCGCCACTACATCAGATTCCCTCGGTAATTTTTCTATATCGCAGGTACAACAATTTCCTGCAACGCTGGTAATCAGTTTTGCAGGTTTTGAAACAGAAGAAAGAGTAGTTCGTGCAAATAATACCAACAATATCGTTGTTCGTTTGCAGGCATTGTTTAAAACAGATACTATTGTTATTACGTCGCGTCGTCGGCGTGAGTTGCTACAGGATGTTCCTATTCCCGTAACCGTTATCGGTGGAGCACAGATTGATAACGTTGGTGCATTCAACGTAAACCGCGTTAAAGAATTAATTCCGTCTGTTCAGTTGTACTCGTCCAACCCCCGTAATACAGGTTTAAATATCCGGGGACTTGGTTCTCCATTCGGACTTACAAATGATGGTCTTGATCCCGGAGTTGGTTTATATATAGATGGTGTGTATTATGCACGTCCCGCTGCTGCGACACTCGACTTCATCGATATTGAGCAGGTGGAAGTGTTACGCGGACCACAGGGAACTCTTTTTGGAAAAAACACTACTTCGGGTGCATTCAACATCACCACACGTAAACCCAGCTTTAAACCAGGAGGAGCATTCGAATTAAGTTATGGTAACTACGGATACATCCAGGCAAAAAGCTCAATCACGGGTCCGCTTACCAAAAGCATCGCAGCACGTTTGTCGTTTTCAGGAACACAGCGCGACGGTACCATAT
>JAFAGE010000115.1 GCA_023423015.1 Bacteroidota bacterium | reverse complement strand
GTGTACCAATATTCAGGTTCGTCGTTCCATTCGCCGGTAAAAAACACGCAGGCTTCCTGGTAATTGCGGCCATCCTCACTGCGCTCCAGCACATAGTGGCTAACCCCTCCCTGGAAAGGCATCCAGTTGAGCATTATTTTGTCGGCAGATCGTACCTGCGCCTTCACCATTGCGCCAACGAACTTCACGAAGCGGGCGCGGGAATTATTGGAAGATTTTTCAGATGCGGCATAGGTGCCTGTCTGGGCCTGCCCTGTCACAACAAACAGCAGCAGCGGCAGCATTGCCTTTAGTACATTTGGGATCGGGTACGGAAAACTCATTTATAACTGTTTATACGGACTGACGAATTATCATCGGTGCCACAGGATGATGGATAAACAGCTATTCCTTTCGGATGTTGAAAAAATTAAAACAGGGGATTTAAGACAGGATCGGATTACGCTGAATTGATTCCGGAGTAGAAATCAGTGCGTTGATGCAACAAATATTGCACGGGATTTTAGATAGTGCAATAGTAATTCTACGATTCCTGAAAAAAACTTGAGAAAAGGCGCGGAGAAGAAAAGGACGGAGGGTGGAAGGCGGAGGCCGGAAGGCAGAAATGAAAAAGGTGAGAAGCATTTCACTTCTCACCTTTCACCTTTCACTTTTCACCTTATTTATACTGCGGCACCAGCGTCTCAGCAAGAGTTGTCACCTTACGGATTGATTCATCCGACAGGTTACCTTTCTTGAAATCTGCAAGTACTTCAGGGTGTTTAGTTTCCATTTCCATCAGGAAGTGTTCTTCAAATTCTTTCACTTTCTTTACCGATACCTGCCTCAGCAATCCCTGCGTTCCGAGGTAGATGATGGCCACCTGTTTTTCAACCGGGTAAGGCGTGTATTGCGGTTGTTTCAGAATTTCCACGTTTCTGGCACCCTTGTCAATTACGAGTTTCGTAGCAGGATCAAGGTCGCCACCGAATTTCGAAAAGGCTTCCATTTCGCGATAAAGAGCCTGGTCGAGTTTCAGTGTACCAGCCACTTTCTTCATCGACTTAATCTGCGCGTTACCACCCACACGGCTAACCGAAATACCTACGTTGATCGCAGGACGAATACCGGAGTTGAACAGGTTTGACTCAAGGAATATCTGACCGTCTGTAATCGAGATCACATTTGTTGGGATATACGCTGATACGTCACCCGCCTGTGTTTCGATGATTGGCAATGCCGTAAGAGAACCGCCACCTTTCACTTTATGCTTAAGCGACTCAGGAAGGTCATTCATGTTTTTAGCAACGGCATCGTCACTGATCACCTTGGCAGCGCGTTCCAGCAAGCGGCTGTGCAGGTAGAATACATCACCAGGATAAGCTTCACGTCCGGGAGGTCTGCGGAGCAGAAGAGACACTTCACGGTATGCAACCGCCTGTTTCGAAAGATCATCATAGATGATCAGGGCAGGGCGGCCTGTGTCGCGGAAATACTCACCGATCGCTGCGCCTGCAAATGGTGCATAGAACTGCAGAGGAGCAGGATCAGATGCTGAAGCGGCAACGATAACAGAGTAAGGCATTGCACCATTGTCTTCAAGTGTTTTCATCACACCTGCGATGGTTGATGCTTTCTGACCGATTGCAACGTATATACAGTAAACAGGTTTTCCTGCCTGGTAGAATTCTTTCTGGTTGATGATGGTGTCGATAGCGATCGCTGTTTTTCCTGTCTGGCGGTCGCCGATGATCAGTTCACGTTGTCCACGGCCGATGGGAATCATCGCATCGATCGCTTTCAAACCGGTTTGCAGAGGTTCTTTTACGGGTTCGCGGAAGATTACACCGGGTGCTTTTCTTTCAAGCGGCATTTCGAAAGTTTCGCCCTGGAGGGGTCCTTTACCGTCGATAGGCAAACCAAGCGCATTCACAACACGGCCCAACATGCCTTCACCTACATTAATCGAGGCGATTTTTCCGGTACGGCGCACCTTAGAGCCTTCTTTGATACCGGCCCACTCTCCCATCAATACCACACCCACGTTGTCTTCTTCGAGGTTGAGGGCGATTGCCTGTACACCGGTTTCAAATTCTACAAGCTCACCACTGCGAACATTGTTTAATCCATAAACACGGGCGATACCATCTCCAACCTGCAGTACAGAACCTACCTCTTCGAGGTCGGCAGCAGCGTTGAAGTTGCTTAATTGCTGGCGTAATATCGCCGATATTTCATCTGATTTTATTTCAGCCATATTGTTGTGTTTATCTGATCTTGTAAATAAAGTCGTTGTTTAAAAATTGTTTCCTGATTGCATTCAGATCATATGCGATGCTCGCATCAATAAGTTTGTCGCCAATCTGCAACACAAAACCGCCGATGATGTTCTCGTCTACGGTTGAGGTAAGTTCAATATTTTCCATGTTGCTTTCGCTCTTCACCTTTTCGACGATTTCTTTCTTCACTTCTTCACTTACCGGAGTAGCGGTTGTAAGCTTAACGGAGTATATATTCTTGTGCTTCTTGTATTGGTCAATGAATGAAGCAGCAATTTCGGGCAGGTTGGATTCGCGGCCTTTTTTCACCAACAGCCTGACAAATGCACTTGTCAGTTCGCTCACCTTGCCGGCAGTAACTGCTTCAAGAATCTTTTCTTTTTTATCGGGAGGGATAACGGGACTTTTCAGTACAACTACGAACTCCCGGTTTTCGCGGGCTACAGCCTGCAGGTACAACATGTCGTTGTGCACGGCTTCGAGCTGGTCTTTTTCGACCGCCAGTCCGAGAATTGACTTTGCATATCGTGATGCTAAGCGTGGGTTCAACATAATCTTTCAGGTCCTAGTTTAATTTCACTTCGTTGGTCATCTGACGGATAAAATTCTCCTGCTCATTCTTGTCGCTCAACTCTCTGCGCAACACTTTTTGCGAAACTTCGATAACAAGCTGACCAACCTGGTTCTTAACATCTGTAAGAGCGGCCATCTTCTGCTGTTGTATTGCTGCCTGTGCATCGCTGATGATTTTATTTGCTTCAAGCTTTGCCTGATCTTTCGCTTCGTTGATGATCTTGTCTTTGGTGTCGCGAGCCTCTTTCAGAAGCTGGGCTCTCTCTTCACGCGCTTTAGCGAGAAGGGCTTCATTTTCGCTCCTGAACTGCGCCATTTCAGCCTTTACTCTTTCAGCAGTTGCAAGCGACTCTGCGATCGTATTTTCCCTTTCTTTCAGCGAGCTGAGAATCGGCTTCCACGCAAACTTCTTCAGAATAAAGAAAACAATGAGAAACGCGAGCAAAGTCCAGATGATCAAACCAAAGGAAGGTATGAGCAAATCCATTTCTTAATCTTTTATTTGTTGGTTGTTGTAATTAAAGAATACTGCATTCGCCGCCCTGTGCTTTGAATGCAGTATAAGTCGGCTTAAACGAACATAGCCAGGATACCTGCGATAACCGCGAAGAGGGCAACACCCTCAACGAAAGCGGCTGTCAGGATCATGTTGGCACGAATGTCATTGATCGCTTCGGGTTGGCGGGCAATTGCCTCAACCGCACCTTTACCGATCTGACCGATACCGATACCAGCACCAACCGCAGCAAGACCTGCTCCGATGGCACCACCGGCATTTGCCCATGCTACCTCGCTTAACAAAACTGTCAGTAAATCCATAGTTGTTTATTTATGCTATTTAATAAAGCCTGTTTTAAATGATCACCGGATCATCAGGACCTATCTGATGTTTATCGTGATCGTGATCCCCTTCAATTGCCTGCCCGATAAATACCGCAGTCAGGTTGGTGAAAATGAATGCCTGGATAAAGGCAACAAGTATTTCAATAAGGTAGATGAATACAGAGAACGCGATGGATATCGGCGAAAAGCCCCATCCTATTGCTGCGCTGAGCCCACCGAAGATGAAGATCAGCGAAATGAGACAGATAATGATGATGTGCCCCGCCAGCATGTTGGCAAACAACCTGATGATGAGTGCAAATGGTTTAGTAAACACACCAAGTACTTCCACAAGAACCAGGATGGGTTTAATGCCACCCGGAACCGGTGGGTTGAAGATGTGGCCCCAGTAATGTGAATTTCCATTAACTGATATCACAATGAACGATATAACGCCGAGTACAGCAGTAAAGGCGATGTTGCCTGTTACGTTTGCTGCGCCCGGAACAAGGCCGAATATGTTGTTGATGAGAATGAAAAAGAAAACCGTAAGCAGGTAAGGAAGGTACTTCATATACGCATGGCCAAGATTGGGCTTCGCCACTTCGTCGCGAACAAAAGTGATAACCGGCTCAATGGCATTCTGCAACCCCGTAGGCGCTTTCTTTGTTCCAATCCCTTTTGCGTATTTGCGAGCAACGGAAATCATGATGATAACGAGCAATGCAAGCGCCAGAATCATTTGCACCACATTCCGTGTGAGCGACAGATCGTACACGGTAACCGAAGGATCAACGGGAACGATCTTGTTACCCACCAGCTTGTATCCATCTACTTCATGCTCGCCGTGGTGAAACTTCGACGACATGAATACTGAGACACCTTTCTGGGGCGAATAGAGTATTACAGGCAGGGGAATTGTTGCGTGATGTTCGTGGCCATCCTTGTCTTTATAAGACAGGAAATGAAACTCATGGGCGTCGAGTACGTGTTCAAAAATCACCTCGTTAGCATCGAATACCTTTTCTTCTTCCTGGATGGTTTTGGGAGCATGTTCATTCTGGTCTATGTGGTCTTTTTCCTGGGCAACAGCCAGATTTGAAAAAAACAGGCTGAAAATGCTATAAACTATTACGTATGAATACTTTATTCTCGACTTGAACATCCCTGTCTGTAAATTTGGCGCAAAGATAAGCCGCGGGGGCGAAAAAGAGGCTGACGATCCTAATTATTTGTCACGCGCCAACTTTTCGCGTAATCGGGGTGCTTTTGTTCGCATCTTCGGTCTGCATGAAGTGTAAACTGGAGTAAAATCCGCCCAGGGCAAGCAGTTCTTCGTGAGTTCCTACTTCTTTGATTTCACCTTTATCCAGCACGATAATCTTACTGGCTTTTCGGATCGTAGACAACCGGTGGGCTATGACAATGGAAGTTCGCCCGGAAATAAGCTTATCAATGGCTTTCTGAATAAGAAGCTCGCTTTCCGTATCGATGGATGAAGTAGCCTCATCGAGAATCAGAATGGAAGGATTGTAAAGCAGTGCACGAATGAATGAAATAAGCTGGCGCTGGCCAAGCGAAAGCGTGCTTCCCCTTTCCATCACGTTATAGTCGTAGCCGCCCGGCAGTTGCATGATGAAGTCGTGCACATCGATAAGTTTCGCTGCTTCTACTACCTGTTCTTTTGTAATGGCAGGATTGCGCAACGTAATATTGTCCATGACTGATCCGGAGAAGAGAAACACATCCTGCAAAACCACCCCGATGTCGCGGCGAAGCGCATCCAGTTTGTAGTCTTCAATCTTAACACCGTCTATCCTTATTTCGCCGTGTTTGATATGATACAGGCGGTTGAGCAAACTGATTATTGATGTTTTACCGCTTCCCGTGTGCCCTACTATTGCGATGGTTTCTCCCGGCTCTGCATGGAAGCTGACATTTTTCAACACCATCCTGTCCTCGATATACGCAAACGAAACGTTATCGAAAGTAATGGAGCCTTTGATTTTGGAGGGATTGTAGTCACCTTCATGTTTGATAACATCGTCGTTGTCGATCACTTTAAATACCCGTTCGCTCGCCACCATTCCCATCTGCAATACATTGAATTTATCCGCTATCACCCTTAATGGGCGGAACAGTAGGTTAAGAAACAGGTAAAAGGCTGTCAGTTTACCTGGTAGATCCCGCGCTTCGTTGATATCCATTCCGGCTGCCTGGGTGGCTCCCCACCACACCATCAGGGCAGTACCTACCGCAAGCACAATTTCCACGATTGGAAAAAACACCGAATATGCGAATATCGCATTGATGTTTGCGTTCCGGTGTTCCTTATTGATCGATTTAAACTTGTTGAACTCCTTATCCTGTGCAGAAAATGCCTGCACGATCTGCATACCGGTAATGTGTTCCTGCACAAAAGCGTTTAGTTGTGCAACAGCATTCCTTACCCGGATAAAGGAACGATTCACGCTTTCCTTGAATATCCAGGTAGCAATGATGAGGAAGGGGAATGGCGCAAGGCAAATCAGTGTCAATTGCCAGTCGATATAAAACATGTAGCCGAGAATAGCTACGATCGACAATAGATCTGCAATGATGGGTATAAGTCCTTCTGAAAATATTTCATTGATGGACTCAATGTCGTTGATGGTTCTGGTGGTGAGGGTACCAATCGGTGTTTTATCGAATTGCGAAAGATTTAAGCCGAGAATTTTGTTGTACACCTTTACCCGCAGATCTTTCACTACCGTTTGACCTAGCCAGGCACTTATGAAAGAGAAGTAAAAACGCAGGGCAGATTCAAGCAACAATAAACCAATCTGGATAACCGTGATCCATACGATAAGATCTACCATCCGCAACTTTTCTGCTCCGTCTGAAACAGCACCAGTGCGTATATAATCGTTGATCGTGAGCTGGATCAGGTGCGGCCTGATGGGAGAAAATAGTGCAAGTATAATTGCCAGCGCAATGGAAAGATAGAACCGGTTTTTGTAGGGTGATGCAAAGGCAAGTATCCTCCTCAACAAGCCAAAATCGAATATTTTCTTCGCAACAGTAGTCCCCTGCATTGTGCGAATTTAACCCCGTCTGTCGACTTTTTATCGTTGTTATTCTTCGTCCATTGCGCGGCGATATGCCTTGATAAAGATGGCTCCCAGGTTCTTATGAGGTGGAATATAGTCCTGGAACTTTTCCCGCGACGATTTTTCGGTTACGCGGGCGGCTACATTTGCCCAGAGCGTCATCCAGTCGATATTCGCGCCGGCAAGCAGGTGTGTATTTATCTCCTGCAGGATGGGTTCGTTTACCGACTTCGTTCCCACCTGTTTTGTCGAAATGATGTGGGCATCTCCGCAAATGGTGAGAACCTCGTTCAGGTTATTATATCCACCGCATGAGCCTAGTACAACAATTTTAGCTGTCGGAGAAAGTTGCTTGAGTGTAGATGGCAAATGATAGCTGTGGCCACGGTGAATAACTACGGTCGGGTGCAGATTATTCTGATCCATATAATCCTTCAGCAAGGCCTGCGCTTTTGTATCCGGATCATCAAAACCGAGCAGTGGTTTATTGGCAAAAATCCATACCGGCTGACCTTTAAGTGAGGTTATCGTTGCCCAGTGCTCATTTTCTTCTACTTTCCAATCCGCTTTATTCCTGAACATCTTCATGAAGTTCATGTAGGAGTATTGCCCATCTTTATCCTCATCTCCGTAAAAGAAAACCTGCTGTACAACACGGCCGCTGTCGTCGGTGAGCGGCTGGTATTCCTGCCCATAAATAGAGGGGATACCAAGATCTTTTGACAAATCCGATTTAACAGCTGTGTCGGCCGACTGAAACAGCACCTTGAGTAGGTTGTAGATTACAATACCGCGCTTATTGCTCGATGCGATATTTCTTTCCAGGTTCGAACGAACTTCATGCGTAATAAATCGTGCGAGCTCAGGGTTTTTATCCATAATACTGCTATACGAATCAGCCACGTCGACCGCCTGTTCAAGGCCGTCTGTACTTTCGAGCCGGATCACAAACGCTTTCATGGTGGTAGTTACATTCTCCTTGTCCATCTTGCTCAGGAAGTCGTTGAGGGTATTATAACCCGCGGCCATTTTCAGGAACTTTCTGAAGTAATCGCCGTTCACGCTCATCAACAGGCTATCGGCCCGGGGCACTTCCATTTTCTGAAAAATGCGTTTGTATACGTAGAGATAACTGGAGGTATAAATTTCATCTTCACCAAGTACGATAAGGTAGTAGAGTTCCTGTGGTGTAAGATCTTCTATTCGCTTATAGCGGATCTTATCCGGTTGCGTATGCTGTTCGTTGATTTCACGAATAAAATACTGCTTTGCCTTGATGGCCATACGGTCAGTCAATGCCTTCATTCCCAGTACTGAGTCACGGTTCGGCGGAAGGAGACGTTCAGCATATTCAATGCGCGTTTGAACCATCAGCCGGTAATAAGCCAGGTCGTTATCTTTTACCTTATCAATGTCTTCGATCGTGATTTTCTTTCTCATCAGGTTATCGAGGAAAGGAAAATAAAGTTGCCCGCTTCTGCTTGAAGCAATTTTGCCGATCATTCTTACCAATGAATCCGGATGACTCCGTATTCGATTACCGAGGGTGTTACGGGCTGCAGCGTAATCATACAGCCTCCTGATGTCGTGGTGTGCTGCAA
>JAFAGE010000107.1 GCA_023423015.1 Bacteroidota bacterium | reverse complement strand
CTATACAGGTAGCTGAGTTCCCAGGAGTCTTCTTCAATTTTGCGAACAGTAGATAAAACAACGTTGTCGTTTAATGCTGCAGTAGATCCGATGTTGATGTTTGATGAAGTGACATACTTCCAGCAGTAGTACATCGAGTCGTTGAATTTAGTCCCTTCCGGGTGGTCGTAGCGCTCTATACAGCTTCTGTAAGTTATTCCATCACGCGTCACGTCTATGCATTCCGGGCGGGGCACCCCGGTTGGGCTTACTACATAAGTGAAATAGACATACGTAGGGTAGTCGGCGTGAAATTCCCATACCTCATCATAGTCCCACTTGTAATAACGGGTATCCTCGGCACTGCCTTTCGACGACACAAGTATTTCCACTCCATTCTCCCTTTTCCATATCAGGCTATCGATGTCGGGAGTAGACAGCACTTCATTCCACACAGACTGGTATTGTTTTCCTGCTGCTGAAATGAGAAGACGATACCTGGTGTTGGTGTTTAAAACCAGTGCATCACTTTTATACACTCCTTCTTCAGTTTCAAACAAGGGATAAACGCTGTTGTCTTCTCCTTCTATTTGCAGGCTGGCAGCGGATTCGGGAACAAGCTTCCTTTCGCCAATGGGTGATGTACGGCTAAGGCGGATCACTGTGCTGTCGCCATTAAGAAAATTTCCTTCCACAACCAGCAGGTTTTCTCTCGACGATTCCAATGGTAAACCATACCGTTCGCGACAGGCCGAATTAAACAGGAATAATATAGCTATTACTACAATTAAACGCATGATTACCTGATCTGAATTTTTGTTGTTGCATAACCTACTTTGCCATCGGCAGAAACAGCGCGTACTACAATGGCGTATTCTCCTTCGAGGTCCGAAGCATAAAACTGAACAAAGCTTTTTCCCTGTCTATTTACCGGTAAGGACGAACGCCAGTAAAGCACATTTCTGAAATCTGGTATTTTACTGTTGCGTGCAGCTTCGTTATCGTAAACTGGAAAATTGAATTCGGCGTTGATGGCCGGCCCACTGTAATCCGCGACGGTCACATTCCGGCCAAAATTTCTCAGCGGCACGTTCAGCTTCACATCAATAATTCCGTGAAATACCTGGTGGCCGATTACGTATTTGTGAGCCATAACCGCGATACTTTCAAACTCGTCGGTGTTCATCTCCATAAAATGGGAATGATCGAATTCCGGAACTCCGTTAATCAATATCAGCGGCGGATCGTTAAACGGTCTATTGCCCGACAATATATCGTATACAATCGGCTGCAGTTTACCTCTCCGGCGCTGAACTCCAACTGTTGTAACATATTCGCGAAGTATTTCTTCTACGGTACTGAAATGTTGATAGTCGCTCATCAGGTAAAATGCATCTGGCTTACCATAGAATGGCTGCGTGTCTGCCTCTTTCATTTTCGAAGCCGGAGCTGGTGCATGAAAGATCTTTTGAACCTGGGCGCTAAACAAAGCGTCGTCTATTGCAGATGATGCCCCGGTTAGCACATCGGTTGTGGCTGCGAGGGTTGTAGTAGGTTTTTCGTTTACATATGGCTGTATCACCTCCACAACATAATTGCTGTCAGCGCTCCGGTTTGTCTGCATTACGAGCTCGCCTCTTCCAGATAGCTCATCTACCTCAAAGTAAACATTGCCCGTAGAGTCGCTGGTAGCCACATAAATCTTGTTAGGTGTTTGCACTACCGATAAATAGGTTCGGATGCCGCTAACAGGCTGCTGCGATCTTTTGTCTGTTACGCGGGCCTTCACGATATGCCCGCGGTTCTCCATCAGTGATTTTACATTCTGCTTAGCAGGCAAACCGCAGGGATCTGCATCAGACGAGCCAAATCCAATATTGTTGTTGGTTTGTAAATCATCAACACGGAACACCGATACAGAAACGCGATATCCTTTATCCGTTGAAATACTGATCGGGATGCGGTCGCGCGTGTTATAAACAGTTTGTGGAATCTGAATTCCTACATCAAAATCACTCTTTGTTGCTGCAGCTTCTGCTGTTTTCGCTACCCGGCCTGGCTTAACCGGGTTCACAATCTGTACCAGCCTATGTGCATACACCGACGCTCCGAAATTTTTCATCCAGTTCGTGTATGCAACCAGGTGATAGGTTCCGGTGCTTATGGCATCGCTGATAGCGAGGGATCCATCTCCATGTGCATCATGTAGCGACACACTGGTTTGATACACCGGTTTGTTTTCGCTATCCACCAGTTCCACATAGGCAACTTTACTGGAAGAAGAAAGGTGGCCGTTGCACGCATCCAGCACGTTGAGACCAAACCAAATTGGTTCTCCCGGATAGTACCATTGCTTGTCTGTTTCCAATAGTATTTTCTCGCTTACCTGCGCATGCAGTGTGCTATAAGCCATCAAAACGAGAAACAATATTGTCGACTTCAGCCACATCAGAAACGGATATTGAATGAAACAAAAGGAATGGCGCTCCCGAATATCGAAAGTTTATATCCGTTGATGGCGCCGTTTTCGGATACATAATACACGGAGAAGGGATTTTTGCGGCCGGTTACGTTGTACACGCCAAACGTCCAGGAATTATGCGTTTTCTGCTTCACTTTATGGTTGCCTTCAATATTCATGGAGAAGTCGGTACGGAAGTAATCCGGAATACGATGTGCATTTCGCGGCCCATATAATGTGCGGTAAGAACCCGAATAATAAAAACGTGCTACCGGCAAGGTGATCGGGCGACCAGTGCTGTACGTGCTGGTGAGCGATACACTGAACCTGTGATTTACGCGATAGTTGGCAATAAGCGTAAAATCGTGCGGCTTGTCGTAGTTCGCAGGGTATTCCTTTCCTTCATTTATGAGTTCACCAGCTATGGGGTCATTCTGCTGCAGCAGGATTCTCGAGTACGTGTAGCTGAACCATCCGTTGAGTTTGCCGGTCGATTTTTTAATAAGAAATTCAGCCCCATATGCTTTCCCTTTCGTATTAATCACATCTGTTTCTATGGTGTGATTCATCGTCAGGTTTGCCCCGCTTTTATAATCGAGGTAGTTTTTAATTTTTTTGTAATATCCTTCCAGCGAAATTTCGATGGTATTCGATTTCAGGTTGGTGTAATAACCAATTGAGTACTGCTGGCCTTCCTGGGGTTTCACATTTGGATCGCTCAGTTTCCACGTATCTGTCGGCGCCATTGCTGCCGTGTTCGACAACATGTGTATGTATTGCCTTTGTGAGTTGAAGCTTAATTTGATTGATGAATTCAAGCCAACCGACTGCCTGAGCGATAAACGATATTCCGGTCCTCCATATGTCTTAATCACTTTGCCGTTTCCGTAAGATACGGTACCGGTAATATTATCGTCGCTTCGGGGAAGGTCCTTTGCGTAGTTGTTTATGTCGCGCGGTCCCATTACGTTGAATACTGAATAGCGTATTCCTGCTTCGAGCGAAGTTCCATCGCTGATCGTCCAGTTTTCATTGGCATAAACAGCTGCTTCAATGCCGCGTTCATTCTGCAACTTGTCGTATGATACCAGCGATTCAGCTGTACCAGGTTCGTACACTCCGGGATTCAACAGGTACGAAATTCCGTTTACGCCAAAGTCGAGCGTGTGGCTGGAATTAACATAGCGTGTAAAATGTGTTTTGAAATAGTATTGCTGTATGTCGAACCTGAGCCTGTAAGCATTAACCGGGTTTCTCAGGCTGTTCACCTCGTATTCGTAATTGTCGGAGCCTCCTGTGATCACCATGTTCAGCTTATTGTTGAACACATGTTTCCATTTGAGCGAGAAATTCAGGTTGCGGTAGCCGTAAGCGGTATCACTATTCAGGTTGAATTTATCTGAACTGGCGTATGCAGTAAAATAGATGTCGTTATTCTTATTCAGCTTGTGCGATAGCAAAGCATTAAGGTCGTAGAACGAAGCCTTACTGTTCCTGTATTCTTCCGGCAAACGGTCGATCAGCCATTTGGCATATGTGGTTCTCGCAGCAACCATGAAAGATGATTTCTCCTTCACCAGTGGACCTTCAAGCATTATTCTTCCGGTTAACAATCCAATGCCTGCACTGCCTGAAAGTTGCTTCTTGTTCCCTTCCTTGCTGCTGATGTCTACTACCGACGATAATCTGCCCCCGTATTTTGCCGGCATGCTGCTTTTATATAGCACAACATCTTTTACAATATCTGGATTAAAAGTAGAGAACATGCCGAAGAAATGCGAAGCATTGTAAATAGTGGCATCGTTAAAAAGCAGAAGGTTCTGGTCTGCCGAACCACCGCGTACATTCAATCCCGTGCTTGCTTCGCCAACTGTTTTTACTCCGGGCAGGGTGGTAATTACCTTCAACACATCGGCTTCGCCAAAAACCACCGGAACCTGCTTGATAGTTTTGAAATCGATGCGCTGTGCGCCCATTTGTGCGCTCTTCAGGTTGCTCACCTTTTCGCGTGAAATCACAACGTTTTTCAAAGTGGTGATATGTCCCTTCAATTCGAAGTCCATTTTCCCATTATCATACACTGCCACGCTGATGAAGCGGTCGCGCATGCCCATGCTCTCGATCTTGAACACATGCCGGCCCGAAGGAACATCAATCGAGTAGAAACCGAAATCGTCGGTAACAACACGTCGAAGGGGTTTGCTTATCTGCACCGATGCTCCAACTATGGGCTCTCCTGTTTTCTCATCGCGAACATAACCCGCAAGTGTGTACGTTTTCCCTGCAGCGGCCGGACCCGCTATTCCAATAACATAAAGTTTATTGTCGTTCGAAGCGAGTTGTACTGTGTCTTTCTGTTGTTCATCTTCATCGCTGGCCTCTTTCCCACTCATTGCCCTCGCGGTGGGGTATATCTGTTTGCCTCGTGTAAGCACCACAAACTTCGATTTATAAACCACAAAGCGGTAGTCGCTGTTTGCGAAGGCGCGTTCGAGGAATTGATCAATTGGAATTTCGTTTCCCGAGATGGTAAATGAAATCGAATCGAATTGTTTTACATCGTAGAAAAATTGAAGGCCTGTTTGTTTTTCGAGTTCTTCTGCTAATTGGGCAACGGATGCATTTTTAAGGTCAACAGTGACACGCGGAATACCCGTTTGCGCTGAAGCAAAGAAGACGGCGAGCTGAAAAAGAGTTATGGCAGCAAAAACTCTCATTGGCGGCCTTGTAATTCATTATAGAATGCCGCTGTTTCTTTCAGCATGGTTTCGAATCCTGCTTTCCTGAACCGCTTACGATTGCTTTTCATAAATGCCTGGACAGGCTCTTTTTTGTTAGAGAATACGTTCAGAATATCTTCTTTACCCGACACTTCATGCCAGGCACCGGAATCGCCCAGCCGATAAAAAATCTGCGACTGAATCACTCTCGCAATCTTGCTGTCAATGATCCGGTTGCGTATTGTTTTTACTTCCCGTTTGAGGAGTTTTGTTTTTCCGCCATTCAGAACCTCCCAGAAACCATTTCTTAGTGCGTTTGCAGTGTCGCTTATGAACACGAAATGAGAATCGTGGATGAAGAAAGAGTCCACTTTTGGACTATACATCCTGATCATCATGTTGCCGGACAGGTCTACTGTAATCAGTTCGTCTGATGTCTGGTCGTACATCAGGGGTACGTTGTCGTACCTGCGTCCGTAATAGGTGACCTTGCCATTTGAGAGTGTGTCGCCAGCAAACCAGGGAATTCCTTTTACGGTGGTAAATGGGAATAGCCTGTATTCGGCGCCGCGATAAATAGGTTCCTGTTCTATCGTATTTGGATATGCAGATCCGCTACCGGTATTTGCAAATTGCTGAGCGTAAGATGCGGGAATTACAAATAGCAGGAACAGGAGCAGGACAGGTAGTTTGGTCACATAACGTTTCATCATTCAGGAAGGGGTATGAATATACAAATGATTTACCATGTAGGAATGGTATTTCGGCTACACTCGGATATTTTAACCTGCGGTCTGCGGAAGAATCATGCACGCTAACAGGCGGTGATATCTGCAGGCCACCCCTGGAGTTTTCAGTTCATTATTGTGCATATGGGGAGAAATCTTTCCTTCAAATATTAGTACCAGCCGAAACAAAGATGGATTTATAGAGCGATACCGGATATGTTTTTTGCATACGATGCCATGGTG
>JAFAGE010000268.1 GCA_023423015.1 Bacteroidota bacterium | reverse complement strand
TATCACGACCAGCTGCAGTAATTACCACGATGATCAGAGCGATACCCGCCATTGAAACAAGTGGCATAAGTTTATCGAGCCATGCCACTTTACCTGCAAATAGTTTGTTGAACACCAATCCTGCTGCAATGGGGATGATTACAATCTCGATGATCTCCCACATCATATCGAGCACCTTTATTTCAACAAATTCACCAGCCAGCAACTTCATCAGCAGTGGAGTTACCAGTGGTGCAAGCATCGTAGACACTGCCGTGATGGTAATAGACAATGCAAGATTCGCCTTTGCGAGATAGGAAATCACGTTCGACGCCATACCATTCGGGGAACATCCGATCAGAATGATACCCGCAGCAATTTCAGGATGAAAGCCACTCAGGTTTGCAAGTGTGAATCCGAGTAATGGCATGATGATAAAGTGACTCACCACGCCAATAAAAACACCCTTCGGCATCTTAATTACACCGGCAAAGTCGTGTATACTCATCGATGTTCCCATACCGAACATGATGATCATGAGTAATGGCTTGATCAGGTTAGCCAGGCGAAATCCGTTTAATTCAATAAATGGTCCGGGATAATACAACGACGTAGTCACTGCCGCAAGGATAATTACCGTGTACGAAAATCCTTTAAGGTGCTGATAGCCACGAAATGAAATGGCAAGGGCTAAAAAAAATGTAATCAATAAAGGCCCTGCATCGGCTCCCCTTCCTGCAATCACCATCCCGAGAGCTCCCACAAGGCAGGCGATGGCCACAAACAATATTATCCTGTAAATATTCATCTGCAATCGTTTTGGTTGTTTTCAATTACCAGGTTCTCTTCTTCATAAACTCCTCCATCTGGGCACGGGTGAGCCTGTTATTCTTTTCGTTCTGCTCCACCCACTTCAAAAATTCCTCACGAAGTGCGGGAGGCCAATCGGCATCAATCTGGCCCGGGGTGTATTTCCCCGATTTCAGCATTACTTTGCTGAACCTGTCGCGAATGGCGATGAACTCTGCGGTGCTCACTACTTTGTCGGCAAGATGTGCAGGAATGAAAAGCACTCCTTCGCGTTCAGAAATCACGAGGTCACCAGGCAACACGATGGCGCGGCCAATGCGGATCGGCGTATTCAATCCCATCAACACAACATTTTCAAGGAAGGAAGGATCGAAGTCGCGAACAAATGCATTGAATCCTTTGATATCGCTTAATCCCTGCAGGTCGCGCGCTGCCCCGTCAAATATTACTCCGTTGCCACTTTTATTGAATATTGAGTTGCCCAGGTTGTCGCCAATCAGCGTACCTCCTTCAATTTTACCGAAGCAGTCTGCCACGTACACATCACCTTTGGTGAGCATATCAATAGGCCATGCGTTTGTATTTCCGATTCTTCCCTGCTGTTTGCCGCGTGCTTTGATGTTGTTTTCAATATCCGGACGGCTCGGCATAAAGCTCGCAGTGAGTGCACGGCCTACAACTTTTACAGTGTCGTTTACTGTTTTCCAGTTTCTCTCAAACTGGTTCACATAACCATCATTCTTCATTACCTTCCAGGCCTCTTCAATACCGATATTTTTTGCACGGTTCACAAGATCATCCGACACTTTCGGTCTTCCATCAGCAAAACGCTCACCTTTCCACTCCGAAGTGAGAAAAATGAGTTCTTCTTTCGATATTGTTTGGGCGATGGTTTGCAATCCTGCAAAAACAAACGCAAGGCAAATCACAATCTTCAGCTTCATATTAATTTGATTATATTATTAATGGCCTGCTGCTGCGCGCGGTGCACGGGCACGTTGCGGAGGGTAGACAGGGTTTGCAATTCCGTTCAGGTCGTAAACAATTCTACCGGCCCTGATGGTCATCTCACATTCAAATTTTTTATCGGTTTCGATTTTGTACCCTTTGTAATCAAACAGGCCGAATTTTCCAGGTCTCAAATTGAGGATCGCTACGTCTGCTTCGGCACCAACAGAAAGGTGCCCGAGGTCTACTCGTTTGATCACCTGCGCTGGCGTCCACGTAGAGGCTGTTATTACGCTTTTCAGATCCATGCCCATCGCCAGGAATTTCGTCATCACACTCAGTTGATCTTTCATCGCATTGTTCATGCTCCCGGTATGAATGTCGGTACTGATGGTGTTCGGATAAAAACCGCTTTTGACGGCGGGGATGGCCTGCGAAAAAGAAAAGCTGATTCCTCCATATCCCACGTCGAATATAATCCCTCTTTTCTTAGCTTCAAGCACAAATGGTTTTACCTTCTTCGTTACAGTATCTACAATGAATTCACGTGAACCGAGCTGTCCAAATGCATGAGTAAATATATCACCCGGGCGAAGGTGCTTCATAAATAATTCTTCAATAGACAGTGGAGGATTGCTGCCACCGAAATCCACCATTACCGGAATATCTGCGAGCTTCCCCGCTTCAACGGCACGGTCGGCCGGTGTCCAGTCGTGGCCTTCAAAATGCGCCAGCTTCACTCCCACTATCACACCACGATTTGCTTTTGCCACGAGTGATGTCATCTTGCTGTCCATATCGCGCACATCCTGTTCGTAGGGACCTCCACGCATGCCTTCACCTACAATGTTCAGCATCGACAGCACGCGGGTTTGTGAATTATCGATTACATTTTTCTTGAATGTTGCAAAGTTTTTCCAGCCTGCACCACCTGCGTCCACGACTGTTGTTACTCCTACGCGAAATGTGAAACCATCAGGAGCAAGCGCGGATACACCATTACTCAGGTAATGATCTTCTTCTGTACCATAAAAATTATGTGAGTGAATATCGATAATACCGGGTATAACATACATACCTGCAGCATTCACCACCTGTATGGCCTGCTTTGTATCAATATTCTTCGCAACCGACACGATTTTACCATCCTGAATGGCAACATCCATCACTGCATCAATATTGTTTTTCGGATCAATAACATGGCCTCCCCTGATAACAATATTGTACGGTTGAGCATACAACATTGTACATGCAAAGACCAGGGATAGAAACAAAAGACTTTTTTTCATTTCGCTTTGTTGATTGTTCAATAATTATTTCTTCGCTGCCTCTTTGCCTTTGGCATCGGGCAGTATTATTTTCCAGATGTTTCCTTTTTCACCACCGTATTCTATCACATACACTTCGTTCCCGATCAGGATCGCATCAACAGGCTCATTGAATCCGTCGACTATTCGACGCGTTCTTACAAAATAGTTGTCGGTCGAAGGATCATATTTCATTTCAAGATGTAAAAGATCGGAGCCTTCGCGTGTAAATGCACCCATCATAGATCCTCTTCTTCCCGAAGTATACCTGATCACAAAGCCGTCGCCGGTAAGATCGTTGCCCAACGCATTCTTCTTGTCGAAAAACAAACCGAGCGGTGAGCAATGCGGAGTGAAAGTACTTACCGGAATACCTGTGAGATCGCCGTCGAGAATATGCCCTGAATGACTCCTGTATTCGTTTGCATCCGGTCCCAGGTTTTGTACACCAGGCGTAAATTTCACACTATCGGGAATTTTCGGGAACGTAGAATCGGTTGCAAAATAACGCACCTGCCAGGAATGCGAGAACCGGTTGATAAACCGATCGGTTTCGGGATCCGGTTTCCAGTCTGGAAATTGCTGTGGATTTACAATTCCGCCCATCACCCAGGGAAAACCATAATGTTTTCCCTCGCGCACCCAGAACATGTCTTCAGGATTGTCGTAATCCGAAGAATTTGAAACAGCGAAGAGATTTCCCCGGCCGTCCACTGCCATATCGTATGCGTTCCTGATTCCATCGGCATAAAGGAAGCCGTTGCGTCGCAACTCAGTTTCGTTGTCAGGGAGCATCAGGTCTTTTGCATCAATCGGCAAGCGGAAGATTTTTGCGGTTAATGCATTATCGCGCGCGTTAGGATATAAGCCGCCGTTATCCTGGATTTCTCCATGATCAGTTCGTGCGCCGCTGTTTACAAATATATATTTACCATCAGCGCTTATTTCAAGTGCATTCCATCCATGATCGTAGATGGTTCGGTTAGAACCGTAGCCAGCTGTGTTGAATACAACCGACATGTCGGAAGCACCAGCAGTATCAATTTTGAACCGCACCATTCGGCCGCTGGTACCTTTCTTGTCGTTCAGGTCTACGTTTCCGCAGAGGAATAATTGGTCCTTGTGAAACACAGCACCCTGCAACCGATTGATTCCATGATCTTTTACGGTAAGTACAACTTTTGTTGCCGGCGAGGTCCGGAAATTTTTTACCTGGATTACCTTGCCATCGAATGTTGTGTAATAAAGATCGCGTGTAAGTGGATGTTCAAGTATACGCACCGCCAGTGAATCAATGAACATCAGATGTTCAATCTTAATATTATCCCGCATCGCTTTCGGTGCCTGCAAAACAGGTTCGCGGATAGTAAATTTCCGGATGTATGAAATCAGTTGCCAGCGCTGATCGTCGCTTAGTGCTTCCTTGAAAGGAGGCATATTGCCGCGGCCGTTGGTAAGCTTCCAATAAAGAGCACCATCGGTTTGATTTTTCACACGGCGATCGTGGAAATTCGCGGGTTGCTGGCCGAGTGCATTTCCTGCGGCACCGTCACCAAATCCGTTCTGCCCATGGCACGACCAGCAGTGAAGGTCGTACAGTTCCTTACCCTGTTGTTCCGCGCTGGTGTTGTCTGCAAACGGATTTTTCAGATTATCTGCTTCCTTGGGAGCCCGCCATCTCCTGCTGTTGGATTCTTCTTTTTTTTCAGTCCCGGCAGGTGCGCCACAATACGAAAAAAAAACAGTCAGTAGAGTTAAGACGCCAATGCTTCTTTTAATTTTTTGGCAACAATTTTCTCCTGACCAGGCTTCATTACCCATACGGTTATGTTGATGCTATTTTCTTTCTGACCCATCACCTCTATAGACGGATTGCCCTTACGCAGTTTTTCCTGGAGGTCTTTCGATGTCATTTTGATTATAGATGTGTCCCACGATACTTCGAGCGTAGGTGTAATATTTCCGAGTTGTGGTACAAATATGCGTGTACTCACCCCATTCACGGTTTTTGCTGCCGATTCAATGCGGCCGATCATTTCTTCGAATTGTTTGAATTCTTTGTCGTGATCTATCGACATGAAGTTTTCGAGCGCCACGTACATGCCCACTATTTCTTCCTTATTCACCTTCATGCCTCGCCCAATGTTCGCTCCGCGCGGAGGCATATGCAGGCGTGCACCTTCAATGATATGTTTTTTACCCATTAGGATACCGGCACTTTGTGGTCCGCGGATAGCCTTACCTCCCGACACTACCACATAGTCGAAGCCCATATCGTTGAACTTCCAGAGATTTGAAACCGGCGGCACGTCTGCAGCAATATCAATAGCCGTGGCAACACCGTGTTTTTTGCCGATTGCCACCCATTCTTCGTGTTGAATCTTACCCTGGTCGGCCTGGATGTTAACGAAAAACATCATTGCCGTTTTTTCGTTGATAGCGGCTTCAAGTTCCTGGACGCTTTCTACGATCACCATACGGCAACCTGTGTTCGTGAGCGCGTGATTGTACCCGATTTCATGACCTTTCTGGCAAATTACTTCGCTCTTCATGCC
>JAFAGE010000081.1 GCA_023423015.1 Bacteroidota bacterium | reverse complement strand
ATATAAGGTTACAGGAACATTTGGCATGTTCGACAACGTGGCCGGAGAATTTACCATCTACAATCTGCCGCGTTTTCGCGACAGTGCTTACACGCCTGCATCTACATTCAAAATTGTCAATTCACTCATAGGTGTCGAAACGGGGATCGTTACCGATTCGTCTACGGTTTTCAAGTGGGATAGTGTACAAAGAAGATTTCCCGATTGGAACCAGGATCTTTCCATGCAAAAGGCTTTCGAATATTCTGCCGTGTGGTGGTATCGTGAACTGGCCAGGCGCATTGGGAAAAGCACCATGCAACATTGGCTGGATACACTGGGTTACGCAAGTCTCGTGCAGAAGCCGGTAATAACAAACAACCTCGACACTTTCTGGCTCGACAATAGTGTGAAGATAACTGCCGATGAGCAGCTTGGACTGGTGAAAAGGCTGTACTTCGGCCAGCTTCCATTCCAGCCCCGTTCCCAAAGAATGGTTAAAAATATGATGCTGCGTGAGCAGCAGCCGGCATATACTCTCAGCTACAAAACAGGTTGGGGAACAACAGATAAAAACCACGCACTTGGCTGGGTGATAGGCTGGATAGAGGAGGAACGTCACCCTTATTTCTTTGTACTGCAGGTCGAGTCTGAAAATCCGGATTTCGATATGATTCCTGTCAGGATAAACATGCTGAAGGACATACTGAAACACTATGGTTTTATGGAGGGTAAAAGATGAGTAAATTCGCAGAATGAACCTGCAATTTCAGCATCCCGAATTTATCCTTGCCCTTCTGGCACTTCCCTTTTCGGTGTTGCTGTTCTGGTATGTTTTGCAATGGAAACAATCGGTTACGAAGAAGATCGGTGACCCTAAGTTGGTAACTGAACTGACCATTGCCCATTCACCCCGCAAATTCCTGGTAAAGTTTGTTATGATAGCTGTGGCGTTTGCAGCTCTTGTAATAGCCATCATAAATCCGCAACGGCCGGGTGCGATGGCCAATGTTGAGCGCAAAGGTGTTGATGTGATGATCGCCCTCGACGTAAGCAACAGCATGCTTGCAGAGGATATCAAGCCTAACCGGTTAGAGCGCGCAAAGCAACTCGTTAATCGTTTAATGAACGAGCTGCAGAACGATCGCATAGGTTTGGTTCTGTTTGCAGGACGCGCTTATATGCAAATGCCGCTTACCACCGACCACGCAGCTGCCCGAATGTATGTGCAGAATGCGGGTCCTCACATCGTTCCTACCCAGGGCACCATGATTTCAGAAGCACTGAAACTAAGCACCTCGGCTTTCAACAGCAAAGAGCGGAAGTACAAGGCTATTGTAATGATTACAGACGGAGAAGATCACGATCCTGCATCGCAGGAAGTAGCCGAGCAGCTCTCCTCGCATGGTGTGATAATAAACACGGTAGGAATCGGGTCGCCCCAGGGTACGCCTATTCCCGATCCGAATACCGGGCAATACAGGAAAGATCCGAACGGAAACACAGTGCTTTCGAAATTGAATGAGGCACAACTAAAACAACTCGCTGCAGCTACCCATGGTGTGTATGTGAATACAGACGACATGGGAGAGGCTACACAGGTATTAATGAAACAACTGCAAACGATTCAGAAAACTGCAGTGGAAGACGATGCATTTAAAGACTACATTCATTATTTTCCATGGTTTCTCGCTGTAGCTTTGATATTGCTTGTTGCTGAATTTTTGTTGCCGGAACGTAAAACCACTGTGGCATGATCAGATGTGTGTTGATATCAGTATTCATTGTGTTTGCTGCATCCGCCGATGCTCAGAATATAAACAAACATCTCAGGCAAGCGAACAGTTTATATAAGCAGAAGAAGTTCGACGAAGCTCTGCCGGAATACCAGAAATCGGTTGCAGAAGGTGCGACAGATCCGATTACAAATTACAACCTGGGGAATGCACTTTTTCGCACCACCAAATTCCAGGAAGCTGCAACAACATTCGAAAGAACTGCGGCTTCTTCACCCGATGCTCAGCTAAAACAACGCTCGTACTACAATCAAGGCGTATCGTTCTCCAAACAACAAAAGCTTCAGGAAAGTATTGATGCATATAAAAAAGCAGTGTTGCTGAATCCCAACGACCAGGATGCGCGTGTGAACCTTCAGAAAGCCTTGATGGAATTGAAGAAAAAACAACCACCACAGGAAAAGAAGGAAAATGACAAAAAGCAGCAGCAGAATAAAGACCAGAAAAAAGAAAAGCAAAAAAGTAATCTTACCAAAAAGCAGGTAGAACAATTGTTGCGTGCACTTCAGCAGCGTGAACAGCAGGTGCAGCAGAAAATGCAGCAGGCGCGCAACAGAACAGCTGGACAGCAGGAAAAAGATTGGTGACGAAAGGTACAATGCGAATTAACATGAACCCAAGACTAAAAACATCTGAAGTTAAAATAGGCGATCTGCTGGTGGGCAATCTTCACCCGGTGAGGGTGCAAACCATGACTACGACAGACACGATGGATACGGAAGCTACCATCCTCCAAACTATCCGTTGTATCGATGCAGGAGCAGAATTGGTGAGGATAACTGCACCAAGCAAGAAGGAAGCAGAAAACCTGTTGAATATCCGGAATGGACTTCATAAGCGCGGCTATCATACTCCATTGGTTGCTGATATACATTTTACTCCCAATGCAGCTGAAATTGCTGCGCGAATTGTAGAGAAGGTTCGTGTCAATCCGGGCAATTACGTTGATAAAAAGAAATTTGAATTCATCGAATATACCGACTCTGATTACAATGCAGAGATAGATAGAATCCGCGAGAGGTTTACGCCGCTGGTGCGTATCTGCAAAGAATATGGTACGGCAATGCGGATTGGTACCAACCATGGTTCCCTGAGCGACCGCATTATGAGCCGTTATGGCGATACAGCAATGGGAATGGTAGAAAGTGCAATGGAATTTCTGCGCATATGCCGGCATGAAAGCTATCACAACATTGTGCTTAGCATGAAGTCGAGCAATCCCCTGGTAATGGTGCAGGCTTACCGCCTATTGGTGAAAACAATGAAAGAGGAGTTCCAGATGATTTATCCACTTCATCTCGGTGTTACAGAAGCCGGCGATGGTGAAGATGGCCGTATCAAATCGGCAATCGGAATCGGGACGTTGATGGAAGATGGAATTGGCGACACCATTCGGGTATCCCTTACCGAGGATCCGGAATTCGAAATTCCTGTTTGCCGCGATCTTGTGATGAGGTATGAACAACGCGACTTTGCGCATATCATTAACAGTGATGAGCCACTGCCATACTCGCCATTCGAGCACGTGCGCCGTAATACTAATCTTGTTGGAAATATTGGCGGCAGTCATGTGCCGGTTGTTGTGGCTGATTTCTCAGCTAAAGAAACTATTGAAGTGCAGCAAATGTCATCTATCGGGTACAGGTACGACGAACAACTCGATAAGTGGAATATAGGTGACGCAGCTGCAGATTTCATTTACACAAAAGACAGAATACCATCGTTTGCTTTGCCAGGAAGTCTCCAGGTTATATGCGATTATATCACCTGGAAAACTGCTACAGATAAGGAAAAATGTCATCCTTTGGTATCCGTTGCAGAATTTCTTCACTCAATAGATGATCCCGGACAAAAATGTTTTATTCACTATGATTG
>JAFAGE010000070.1 GCA_023423015.1 Bacteroidota bacterium | reverse complement strand
CACCATTCGCGCAGTAAAAGCATTAAATCCCCATACAACACTCGAAACGTTAATTCCCGACTTAAAAGGCGACAAAGAAAAAATCGGCCGTATCATTGAAGCGGCTCCCGAAGTGGTTTCGCACAATATCGAAACGGTAGAACGCCTGACCCGCCAGGTGCGTATCCAGGCGAAATACCGCAGAAGCATGGAAGTGCTGAAAACCCTTAAAGAAGGCGGCATGCGCACCAAAAGCGGCATCATGCTGGGCCTTGGTGAGAAAAGGGAAGAAGTGATTCAAACGATTACCGACCTGAAAAATAGCGGGGTAGACGTGATCACCATTGGTCAATACCTTCAGCCCACCAAAAAACACCTGCCGGTAGAACGGTTTGTGCACCCCGACGAGTTTAAGGAGTACCGCGAAATCGGTTATGAGCTCGGCGTCGACTACATGGAATGCGGCCCGCTGGTTCGCTCATCGTATCATAGTGAAAAACATGTTATCAATGGTTACGGAAGAGAGCAATGGATCAGGGAAAAAGAGTTACTTTTGCCCGCTTAAAACAAGCGCAGCCCTGGAATGAAGAACATCCGGAACTTTTGTATCATCGCACATATTGATCACGGCAAATCCACCCTGGCAGACCGACTCCTACAGGCTACCAACACCATCAGCGAACGCGATATGATGGACCAGGTGCTCGACGACATGGACCTGGAGCGGGAGAAGGGTATTACCATCAAGAGCCATGCAATCCAGATCAATTACCGCCATACCGACGGCCAGGATTACACCCTGAACCTGATAGACACCCCCGGACACGTAGATTTCAGCTACGAAGTGAGCCGCGCACTGGCTGCCTGCGAAGGCGCTTTGCTGCTGGTAGATGCTACCCAGGGTATCCAGGCACAGACCATTTCCAACCTATATCTCGCTATCGACAACGACCTGGAGATAATCCCGGTGATCAATAAGATCGACATGGACGGTGCCATGATTGAAGAGGTGAAAGACCAGATCATCGACCTGATCGGTTGTAAGCCTGAAGATATCCTCCTGGCCAGTGCCCGAACCGGAATTGGTGTGGAAGATATTCTCAATGCAATTGTTGAGCGTATTCCGGCACCAAAAGGCAATGCAGATGAACCCTTGCAGGCCCTGATCTTCGATAGCGTATTTAACAGCTTCCGTGGTATCATCGTTTACTATCGCATTCTGAATGGAGTGCTTCGTAAAGGCGATCTCGTTAAGTTTGTTTCAACCGACCAGGAATATGCGGCCGATGAAGTAGGCATCCTCAAAATGAAGATGACTGAAAGAAAAGAAGTTCGCGCGGGCGACGTGGGATACATCATCACCGGTATCAAAAATGCCAAGGAAGTGAAAGTGGGCGACACGATAACCCACGCTGCCAATCCGACTCCAAATGCCATTCGTGGATTTGAAGAAGTGAAGCCCATGGTATTTGCCGGCATTTACCCGGTGAACACCGATGAATTTGAAGAGCTGCGCGATTGTATGGACAAACTGCAGCTCAACGATGCATCGCTCACCTACGAACTCGAGACATCGCAGGCACTTGGTTTTGGGTTCCGATGCGGATTTCTCGGCATGCTGCACATGGAGATCATCCAGGAACGGCTTGAAAGAGAATTCAACCAAACGGTTATTACAACGGTTCCGAACGTAAGTTTCCTTGCGCACACCACGAAGGGGGAAACAATCATTGTGAATAATCCTACCGAGTTTCCCGACCCAGTAAAAACTGAGTTTATCGAAGAACCTTATATCAAAGCACAGATCATTACCAAGCCCGATTACATTGGCAACATCATGACGCTTTGCCTCGGTAAACGTGGTATTCTGATAAACCAGAGTTACCTCACCACCACGCGTGTTGAATTGATATTTGAAATGCCCCTCACAGAAATCGTTTTTGATTTCTACGATAAACTTAAATCGCAAACGAGAGGATACGCCTCGTTCGATTACCATCCGATCGGGTATCGTGAAAGCGACATCGTGAAAATGGATATTCTTCTGAATGGAGATAAAGTGGATGCGCTGAGTGCACTGATTCACCGTTCGCGTTCGCAGGAATTTGGAAGAAAGCTGTGTGAGAAACTGAAGGAGCTGGTGCCAAGGCAACAATTCCAGATCGCCATACAGGCAGCAGTGGGAGCGAAGGTGATCGCACGTGAAAACATTTCAGCGATGCGCAAAGACGTTACTGCGAAATGTTATGGTGGAGACATCAGCCGTAAACGCAAGCTTCTTGAGAAACAAAAAGAAGGTAAAAAGCGTATGCGCCAGATTGGAAACGTAGAAGTTCCTCAGGAAGCATTCCTCGCAGTTTTGAAACTCGACGATTAATTATTTTTTATTCGCCTTTTCCAGGTTCTTGCGTGATTGTTCGTCGAGTTTTCGCTCGTCAATATTTCCCTGTTCGTCTCTCAGGCTTGCATCCATCGGAAATTGGCCATCCTGCAACTGGAAATCGAACACTTTGTCTACGTGTACCCACTGGCCGTTCTTCCATTTGAATCCTTCATAACTACCATCGGGAATGTAAGTGTTCTTCTTATCGGGTTCATCGGTTTCGGAAATCAGATGGTCGAACACGATCATGTCAAGTTCCGGATCGTAGTTCAACAACGTATTCGCTTCTTTTTTGTATTCCATGCTGAACCTCGATTGCACAGGTTTCTTCACTGTGTCTTCTTTGTATGAGAAAAAAGGACCACCAAAAACCGGTTCCTGTTTTTCGTTGAAGGTGAGTACCTCAACCCACTTTTTGTTGCTGCCGATACTGAAGTCGTCAAATCCTATAAGAGTGTAGTATTTTTTACCGTTGTGCTGTTTCTGCACGATGCGGTAGTAAATAGCGCCTATCCAGTTTTGCCTGCCTCTTACCGAGTCGCCAGGTTTGCTGGTAAACATGGAATAGTCGAACAAGGGAAACAGTTTTAGTTCTCCATTTCGGGTATTTACCTGGATCGCACCTTTTTGAAGGTATACGTATTCATCTTTCTTAAGCTGCCAAGTGAAGATGCGGAATGAACTATCGGGAGCGTAAAGTCGCGATACTGTGCGCAACGAATCGAAAGGGTAGTAGAATGAATTTTTTTCTTTGAGCGCACGTACGAGCCCACGAATGAAATTACTATCCGAGCGGAAGCGGTCCGGAGCCTCCAGTGCATTGATCATGCTGTCGGAAAAAGTTTTCAGCGAATCTTCTTTCAGACGCAGATCCTTTATTAGTGCTGCGGGTAATTTCTGGGCGAAAGAACCTGTTCCAATGAGGGACACGAAAGTGATCAAAACCAGTCTTGCCAAAATAGTCATCATAGAAATCGTATAATCCGGTTGCGGTGTTGAAAATCATGGGTATATAAATACTCAATGTTGACGCAACAGCTGTGTGCAAAAGTATAAAACGAATTCAACAACAAATTGTTATAATCTGTTGTACTACAAGTGCTTAAATTTATATAAAATTTGTACCGGGTATTTAGCCCGGGGCTGAGCAGGATTTTCGCAATACCACTGAAAAATAACATCGTATGCATAATCCATCATCTGATAGTCTGGCGGGTACTGGCCAGGAATTCAGCGGAACTCCAGGTTTCGCGGGCCCACGTCACCCGTCGGAAATTGAAAATGGTTACAGCAATACTTCAGCTGCAGCATTGAACGATCCTCTGCAGAATGTAAGCAACTTCGAAAGAGGTCTTTCAATCGGTGTTGGTGCGTTACTGATCTATAGTGCCATTAAGAATTTCAAAAAAACTCCCGTTCGCGCAGTATTTCGTGCAGGCCTTGGCGCTGCAATGGTAGTGCGCGGTGCTTCGGGACAGTGCCCTGTTTATTCTTCCCTGCATGTGGATGGTACGAAAACCAGCACAGTGAATATGCAAACCACTTTCGTGGTGAACCGTCCCCGCGATGAAGTGTATGCAGCATGGAGAAACCTGAGTGGCTTGCCGAAGTTTATGAAGCACCTTCGTAACGTGAGCGAAACAAGCAGCACACGTTCGCATTGGGAAGCGCGTATTCCCGAAGCAAGTCCCGTTTCCATTAGTTGGGACGCGGAAATTGTGAAAGACGAACCCGGAAACCTGTTGTCGTGGCGCTCATTACCGGGATCAACGATCGACAATGCGGGAAAAATTGAATTTCGTGATGCGCTGGGTCACCAGGGAACAGAACTGAAAGTGACCATTGTTTACCGGCCACCGGCAGGCAACATCGGAACAGGTGTAGCTAAACTGCTGAACCCGGTATTTAAGAAGATGGTTCACGACGACGTGATGAACTTTAAGCAGTATATCGAGTTGCTGAATTCGGTGGAGTAGGGCAGACGTGAGACGGCAGACGTGAGACGTGAGACGGCAAATGCATTCGCCTTCAGTCCTCTGCCGTCGACCTTAATTAGTTCTCTGCTCCCCGTTATCGGTTCTATTGTTGCCTTTAACTTTTTTTAGTGCTTCCGCAAACGCTGGTAGATTCTCAAATTGCAGATCTACCAACTCGTGCGGTTCATTCACCTTTGTGCCGGTGGAGTGTACCAGCACCGTGTGAATGCCGGCATTTCTTCCAAACTGCATGTCGCTGATGTTATTTCCTACGATGATTGTGCGCGCAGGGTCGATGTCTTTGTAATCCTGCATTGCCTGGAAGGCCATTCCCGGGTTAGGCTTACGGTTTGGATGATCGTTGTTGATGGCTGTACAATAATAGATCGCTGTTATACTTCCGCCAGCTGCAGTTACGCCGGTTTGCAATTTATCGTGAATCAGTTGCAGATCGTTTTCTGTCATGAGGTTTCTGCCTACTCCGCGTTGATTGGTTGTGATGATCACATATTTGAATATTTTACCCAAATCAGCAATCGCTTCAGGAACTCCGGGGTAAAAGTCAAATTGTTCGGCATTCAGTGTGTAAGGCGATTTATCGTCGTTGATCACACCATCACGGTCTAGAAATAATGTCCAATCCTTATTGATCTGCGCTATATCCAGCATCTGATTATTCGCTTTTAAGTTCATGTTGTGCACGTTCGTAGTCTTCCGGTATGCCGATATCTATAAAATACCCTTGCTGAATAACGCCGAAAAACCGGAGTTCTGCGAAATATTTTTCCAGGAAGTCTTTCTCAAACGAAAACTTTTGTTCAAATGGCAGCGCCAGGAAACTTTCGACATTCAATGCGTAAACTCCACCATTAATAGTCGCTTCGTTGTAAAATTGTTTTTCGTGGAACGATGTTATTCTTCCCTCAACATTGATTTTTACAACACCATACCTGTCGGTATTGTACATGGTTTTTAATGCCAGTGTGCAGTCTGCCTTTTTTTGCGTGTGTAATGCTGCAATTTCAGGAACGCTGGCAGCAAACAATGTATCGCCATTTAATGCCAGTACGGTTTTGTTCACCGCAAACTGCAAAGCATGGCGTATGGCTCCACCAGTGCCGAGTGGTTCCGGTTCAATGGCCGTTTCATAATCCAGGGATGAATACTTTTTTGCCAGGTGTTCTACAATTACTTCAGAACGGTGACCAAGCGAAAAAACGAATCGTGAAATTCCCTGCTGCTGGTAGTAGCTGATCACGTGGTCGATAAAAGGTTTGCCTGCAACAGGAGCCATACATTTAGGCAGGTCAGGCACTGCAGAACGTAAACGCGTTCCCAAACCTCCGGCCAGGATGATCGCTTCTTTTATCATGAGGCAAAATAGCGTTCCTCAACAAGCTGGCAAATTATGTGACCAAGCATGATGTGCGATTCCTGGATGCGTGGCGTATCGTTCGAAGGCACATTAAACAGGTAGTCGGACAATGCTTTCATCTTACCGCCCGATTCACCTGTGAAACCCACTGTTTTTACATTGCGCTTGCGGGCAGATTCAAATGCTTTAACGATGTTGCCCGAATTGCCGGAAGTAGATAAGCCAACAAGAAAATCGCCGGCATTGGTTATCCCATCCACCAGGCGCGAATAAACTACATCGTAGCTGTAATCATTTGCTACAGCCGTAAGGTATGATGTGTTGCAATGCAGGGCCTCAGCAGGCAATGCAACACGGTCCGTATAAAACCTCCCTGAAAATTCTGCAGCCAGGTGTTGCGCATCGGCAGCGCTACCGCCATTTCCACAGAAATAAATGCGGCCCCCCTTTTTTAAGGTTTGCACCATTTCGTCTGCAACCTGCTGTAACCTCGTGAGGATTTGCTCATCATTCAGGATGCGCTGTTTTACTTCGATAGATGCAGTGATTATTTTTTTGATATCGGACATGATAGTGAGTTAAAGATTCTTAATAATGCTCAGATGGTCCATGAAGTGAGACCATGATCCACAAACTGGTAATTTTTACATTCGCCGCCAAATTTCAGCAGGGCCTCGCGAACATAGTATTTCGTGTTCTCAGGGCAATAGAATATCATAAAGCCTCCACCGCCGGCACCTGAAATCTTTCCTCCTGAAGCACCTGCACTTTTTGCGGCATCATAAATTTCTTCAATCAGGGGATTAGAAATGCCTTCGGCCATTTCCCGTTTCTGTTTAAAACCAAAATCGAGTATTTCGCCTATTTCGTGAACGCGGCCTTTCAGCAATGCTTCTTTCATCATCTGCGCCTGTTGTTTCAGCTGGTGCATTGCTTCAATGGATTTCTCTTTTTTATTTACCACATTCTGGCTTTGCTTTTCAATGATTTTTGCTGATTCGCGGCTTGTGCTTGTATAATACAACAGCAGGTTGTTCTCGAGCTCGAACAGGTATTGCTGTTTTATGCGTAATGGATTTACAATAACCTTGTCGCCAGCAGAAAACTCCATAAAGTTTACGCCGCCGAATGTAGCCGCATATTGATCCTGCCGGCCACCAGCCATATGCAGGTCTTTTCGTTCTACCTCGTATGCAAGTTGTGCAATGTCGTATTCCCCAAGGGGGAGTCGCAGCATTTCTGCAAAAACGCCGATAACCGCCACCACCAATGTTGACGATGTGCCCAAACCAGAACCAGCCGGTGCATCCACCGAGGTCGTAAGCCTGAAACCCGTAAGCGGTACGCCGTAAACCTGCTGAATTTTGTTATAAACGCCTTTAAGTAAATCGAGCCTGCCGTTCACCGGAAGCGAATTGCTCCATTCGAACCGTTCTTCTTCCTTGCGGTCGATGGCATGCAACACGATGGCATTTTCCTCCAGCGGTTCTATGTTTGCGTAAGCGTACAGAGATACCGTTGCATTGAGGATTGCGCCTCCATACATATCGCAATACGGACTTACATCGGTACCGCCGCCGGCCAGGCCTATACGTAATGGAGCCTTGCTTCTATAGATCATCCGCCAAATTTGTTATTGCACTGGTCATCTTATCCCAGCTGTACTTTTCTTTCTCGGTGCGAAGATGAGGAATAAAATATTTTTCGCCTAATTCGAAGTAGCGGAGTATCGTGGCTGAAATTGAGGCTGGTTCCGGCTCACAGACCAAACCAACTTTATCGTGCGGCACAAGAGCAGGCAGGCTGCCAACATTCGTCACGATCATTGGTTTCTCAAAATGGTAGGCGAGTGGTGTTACGCCGCTTTGCGTAGCATTCCTATAGGGTTGTACTACCACGTCGGCCGCACACAGGTAATATTTCACCTCGGCGTCGGGGATAAATTTTGTGTGAAGAATTACGTGATTCTGCAATTGCAGCTGCGATACCAGTTCTGTGTAAGGTTTTGCATCCTCGTAATATTCTCCTGCCACAAGCAGGCGGATGCTGCTGTCTTTTTTTCGCACGTCGGCCATTGCACGAAACAACAGGTCGAGCCCTTTGTATTTACGGATGAAGCCGAAAAATAAAACGATCTTCTGATCGGGTGGCAGCTTCAGGTATTGGCGTGCTTCAGCTCGTGAAATGGGCAAACCAAAATTGTCGTACAGCGGATGAAGAACCTGCACAACGGGTTTGCCTGTATCAAACGTCTGCAGATCATTCCTTACTTTATCGCTCATGGTGATAAATCCGTCACAGGATTTGAGAAAATACTTTGTAAAGAGGGTGTCGCCCGGGCGCTTTTCGTGAGGAATAACATTGTCGGTGATGGCAATTACTTTGGTGTGTCCATTTTTCTTTGCACGGCGCAGTATAGTTCCCAATGCCGGACCCATGAAAGGCAGCCAATAACGCACTACAATCACGTCAGGCTTTAGTTTCTTTAGCCTGTTGCCAACGCTGATCCAGTTAAGGGGATTAACAGAATTTATAGCTGTGACGATCGGTATATTTTCCGGTGCCGGATCCGAGGAATACTGCGTGGTACCCGGGAACAGGAATGAAGGATACTGAAGTGAAAATGAATAGATGGTGCAGTCGCTTCCTTCTGTAATAAATTGCTGCGCTAACCGCTGGTCGAATGAAGCAAGCCCGCCACGTAGTGGCCATGCCGGCCCGATAATCACCACCTTCTTCAACATCTGATCTTCTTTTCAACCAGGTAAAAGTTTCTACCCGGTGCATTCCTCGTAATCAGCTCTGCAAGGAACCCGGTGAGAAACAACTGCGTACCGATGATCATAGCAAGTATTGCAAAAAAGAACAGTGGACGTTGGGTTAAACCGGTTTTATCAAGGAAAAATTTTGAAATGGTGAGGTATATGAAAACCGTTAAGCCGAATATGAAAGACACGGTTCCCCATGATCCAAAAAAGTGCATCGGCCTTTTTCCGAATTTGCCAACAAAAAGAATGGAAGCAAGGTCCAGGAAGCCTTTGATAAAACGTTCTATACCGAATTTTGAAGTACCATATTTTCTCGCACGGTGTTCCACAACCTTTTCGCCAATCTTACGGTAACCAGACCATTTAGCGATCACCGGGATGTAGCGATGCATTTCGCCGTACACCTCAATATTTTTTACTACACGAAGACGATACGCTTTAAGTCCGCAGTTGAAATCGTGCAGCTTAATTCCGGTAGATTTTTTCGTAACCCAATTAAAGAATTTGGAAGGGATGGTTTTTCCTACAGGATCGTGGCGAACTTTTTTCCATCCACTCACTAAATCGTAACCGCCTTCAATAATCATCTGCCGCAGTCCGGGTATTTCATCGGGACTGTCCTGCAGGTCTGCGTCCATTGTAATTACTACTTCTCCGGTTACTACTTTAAATCCTTCGTTTAGTGCGGCAGATTTACCATAGTTCCTTTGAAAGCGTAAGCCTTTGATATGCGGGTTGGACGCCGATAATTTTTCAATAACGTTCCAGGAATCGTCGGTGCTCCCGTCGTCAACCAGCACGATTTCGTAAGAAAAGTTGTTTTCTTCTGCCACGCGGCTGATCCACGCTGTCAGTTCCGGCAACGATTCTTCTTCATTATACAAAGGCACCACGATTGATACATCCATGCGCGATAATGTTAGATGTTGTGGAACTCGGGTTTACTTTTCTTAACGATTACTGAAATGAGTAAACAGAATATAAAAGAAACAATGCAACTCATGCCATAACCAAGTAGTACCCTGCCCACTGAAAACTGATCTTTATTTCTTTCCGACTCCAGCGCTTCATCAATCTGCGAATCTGATGCGCCAAAGTTCTTCATCATCTGTTCTGTTTTATTCAACACCTCCTGTGCAACTGCATCTTTAAAATCGGTATCGATGAAATTCATCAATACGTAAACAAATAATGTTTGAAGCAACAAGGCTACGGCAAATACGGTGAATGTGGTTTTCAAGGCCTGAGAAAATTCGAGGAAATTCTCATTCATTCTCCGCACTTTCAGCGCAGCGAGCACGGCCATAGTGATCACCACAAGATAGCTGACGTAACCCACCGGGCTCAGGTACATGTCCAATCCACCCAGGTATTGTAACAGGGTGATTACGCAGACGATCAGGCCGGCAAGAAGTCCGTAAGTGAGCGCGATGTTGCTTTTAGCTGGGGTTGATTCCATATTTATTTTATTTTCGGATGAAAACGTTTTCACCTCGTATCGTTCCGATCACTCCGCCTTTCAGCTGCTTACCCAAATATGCACTGTTCCTGGATTTAGAATAAAAGAAGCCCTCGTTCACAGTTGTTTCGGTTTCGGGCGAGAATATGGTAAGCACTGCTGGTGCGTCTTTAGCCAATGTAAATTCGGGCAAGCCAAATATTTTACGCGGATTGATACACAGCAGTTCCACCCATTTTTCATCAGTTATTTCCGGCATTGCTGACCGCAGGCTTGCATAGCAGGTTTCAAGACCAATCATGCCATTCTTTGCATATTCAAACTCCAGCACTTTGTTGTCGTAATCCTCCGGCATGTGGTGAGTAGCAATACAGTCGATGGTACCATCTTTAATCGCTGCCTTCAGGGCAGCCTGTTCACCTGCTCCGCGAAGAGGAGGGTACACTTTCAGGTTGGTGTCGTATCCACGCAGATCTTCGTCGGTAAAATAAAGATGATAAGGTGCCACTGAGCAGGTAACATTCAAACCTGCATCTTTTGCTCGGCGGATATACTCGAGTGAACGCGGCGAAGTAACTCCTGTGAAGTGAATAGCTGATTCTGTATATCGCACGAGTTTAATGTCGCGGGCAACAAGTAATTCCTCCGCCATAATCGGTTTGCCAGCGAGGCCAAGCTGCGTAGACACGATGCCTTCGTGCATGAGGCCGTTTGTTCCTACTGTTTTGTCATCAGGTATCTGGATGATTACTCCATTGAATGCTTTAATATATTGAAGCGCTTTCAGGAGGATGCCCGAAGATTGCACAGGGTTGATACCGTCGCTGAATGCAGCTGCTCCGCTGTTTCGCATGTCGTACATCTCTGCCAGGTCTTTACCCTCCGTATTGCGGGAAACAGCGCCCAGTGGATGAATGTTTGCTTCAAGGGCTGCCGACGACCGGCGAATGTATTCCACCTGCGATTTGTTGTCGATGACGGGTTTGGTATTGGGGACCAGGAATACATCAGTAAATCCGCCCGCTGCCGCAGCACGGGCACCCGAGTCGAGCGTTTCCTTGAATTCATATCCGGGATCGCAGAAGTTGGAAAAAATATCAACCCATCCCTGCGAAACCGACAGCGACCTACCTTCTATTACTTTTTCGCCGTTCACCGCCAGTCCTTGTCCAACCTGGGTTATCACACCCTTTTCTATAAAAATATCCTGAACCGTATTGTTGAAGGAAGAACGTGGATCGATGATCCGGGCGTTTTTTATAAGAATCGTCATGAACGAAAAAAGTTGAGCGAAGATAAGGTATTGCTGTTTAACGCTTAACCGCCTATAAAAAGAAGGACGGCATCGCCGCCCTTCTGGCCCGGGAGTGGAATCTATCTCGACAACAAAACAATTGAAACCGGTAATATTAATATCAACATTCCACAGCAGAATGTTTGTAACAATCAACGCAAAAAGGAGTCAGAGAAAAAAAGGATGTATTAACACATGAGCACGAAGGCGGATGGTAGTGTTAAGGTATAGGAATTATTCAATATAAGTTCTATATAGCAGTGATTTTCCTTATGCTTTTTTGAGAATTCGCGTGGCATAGTTTTTATAACATTGTTTGTACTCCGTCATTTCACCCCCGATTCAGGGGAGTACAATACATGGATTTTTTTGGTTTTCAGTTAATAGTTGCATTCGTCACCTGGATGTTGTTTAGCGATAATTTGTTGATGAGGGAAACCAGGTAAAATCCGGAGGCTCATCCCGGCGCGAAGGATAGTGGGGGCCGCTTAGTGCGGCAGACAGGTTTGCCGGAAAGGGCCGGGATAGAGGACCGGAAAAAAAATGAGAGCTCGGCTCTCATTTTTTTTACCATTCACCTCTCACTTTTTCCATTCCCCGAATGCCTCAACAAACATTTCCTGGTGGCGGTTTACATTGTGGAGCACTACAGAATTTACGTCCATGGCAAACAGGTTGTTCACCTCCAACATCATTTCTTCAATAGAAGTATGCAATGGCAGAAGTTTCTCCATCTCTTCCATCGTTATGTTTTCGGCAGCTTTATCAAATTGTTCGGGCCTCGAAAAGTCGGCAAGCTTGTCCGACGACAGAACATTTGTTTTCCACTGATCGTATGC
>JAFAGE010000057.1 GCA_023423015.1 Bacteroidota bacterium | reverse complement strand
TTAAGATCGACAACATCAGCTACAACGACACCCGTTACCTTAATGCTCATATCGACTATCGTTATCGTGCAACTGCCGGTTCATACCTGCAACATCTGTCGGAATTGCCAGGATACATGAATTCGATTTATTCAGCCGGTAATGGCAAAGGTGTTATCGATATCAGCGACGGCCTTCCACGCGAGATTGAAATAGTGGTTGCTGATACCGAGGGCAATGCCTGCAGGGTTAAAACCATGATCCAATTCGATCCCAAACTGCCTGCGGCCATCCCGGTAAATGGACATAAATTTTATCCGTTCATGCTCGACGGCCTCGAAACAGAAAATTGCGAATTCTACATCGGCGAAAGGTGCCTGTACGATTCAGTGCACGTTCGCTACGATATCACGGCCTCGTCGAGCACCGATGTGGTGAGCGACGTGCACATTATTGGTGCGAGTTATATTCCCATGCACGACTCGATGCTTGTACGCATCAAACCCGATGTGACCTTTCTGCCTGCATACCGCGATAAAACCGTGATGCAGTGGAGAAGCGGTGGAAAATCTGCCGTACAAAAGGTGCAATGGCAGGGTGAATGGGCCTCTGCGCGTTTCCGCGACTTTGGAACATTTCACCTGGTGCGCGACACAACCAAGCCCGTGATCACTCCATCGTTTGCAGAAGGCGCCAACGTGTCGAAATCCGGAAGAATCACATTTACGGTGAGTGATAATTTACCGGGCGTCAAAAACGTGCGTGCCGAACTTGATGGAAAATGGCTCCGGTTCACAAACGACAAGGGCCGAACTTTCATTTACACTTTCGACGAAAAGTGTTTACCGGGATCTCATGTGCTGGAAATTACTGCCGAAGATGAAGCAGGCAATGTTTCGGTTCTCAGGCGCAGGTTTATTCGTTAACGAACTCTGCATCTCCAACAGCGAACACACGATCGATCACATCTGCCGTGTGTAGCTTTCCTTCCAGGTCCACATGCTGAATTGTGGTACTAAATACGGCATTCTCCTTCCTCAGCCTTACTTCTTCATTCTTCCTGTAAAGCTGGCTATTGAATTCTTGTAAAATTTCTGCGGCAGCTGCATGCTCAAGCCACTGCATTCTTGCATGAACTGCATCACCAAGCTTTTTGGCTTCGGCCACCGTATCGTAATGTAATCCCGTAGCTATTCCAATAGAAGTTGCGCGGTTTTCCATACCCGGAAAATGTTGCTGGTTCAGGTTAATTCCAACACCCGCCACCGTCCACATCCAATCACTTCCGCGAAAGAGGTTCTCGATCAGAATTCCACCTGCCTTTCTGTCACGAATGTAGAGGTCGTTCGGCCACTTGATCTTTATGTCAGGCACTCCCAAAGCTTTAATAAAATCATAACAGCTAAGAGCAATGCAGGAAGACAGGAGAAACGGAAAACGTTGTATTTTGTTCTGAGCGTCGGCTGAAAACGAGTGTGGAAGGGAGTAGACGAAGCTGATGGTGATGTTTTCAGCAGGAGCGGAAATCCATTTTCGCCCGCGCTGGCCTTTTCCTGAGGTTTGTTCGAGGGCAAGTAATGAAGTTCCGCTGACGAGCAGGCCTTCATGCAATTTTGCCATGGCATAGTTGTTGGAGCTGTCTACTCTTGAGAGTATAATAAATGGTCCTGAAGGGGTCGTGAGCGGCAGGGTTTGTGCAAACAAATTCCTATTTTTGAGAATTATGACCCCCAAATATATTCATTCACAAAAAAATGATCTGATTATTGGAACAATTGTCAATCTTAACTACTCGGCGTAAACGTTCCGGTGCGGGAAGGTTAACGAAGAATTCGAAGTTATTTAAATCCATCATAAACGCGATCCAGGAAAAAAAGGGGGAAAATATCATCTCACTCGATCTGCGAAAAATACCCGAAGCCGTAGCTGATTTCTTTATAATCTGCGAAGCAGGAAGCACTACCCAGGTAAAAGCAATTGCCGATTTTGTTGAACACCATACGAAAGAAAGTCTTCAGGAAGTACCATATCGTAGCGAAGGCCAGCATAGCGGCCAATGGGTGCTTATTGATTACGTTAACGTGGTTGTTCATGTAATGCAACCCGAAACCCGTAAGTTCTACCGGCTCGAAGAAATGTGGAGCGATGCAGAAGGTGAAGAACACAATGCATAATCCATTTGTTAAGTTAGAGACACGCACATTTATACACAGCAAAATTTAAGCTAAGGAGATTCAATATAATATGGCACAAGACGATCAAAGGCAGAACGACAGGGGCTTTTCGAGGTTGCGTCCAAAAGATGACAACAACACGCCGCGCAAGGGGCCAAAATTCAATATCTACTGGATTTGGGCTATCATTTTTGCGGTACTCGTAGGCTTCCAGTTTTTCGGGTCCTTTACCCCAGACGCGAAGCCGCTCGAATCGGAGCAGGAGTTTCGCGAAAAAATGCTGGAAACCCACGATGTTCAGAAACTGGTTATAGTTACTAATAAGAACCTGGTTAGAGTGTACATCAAACCCGAAAGTTTGAAGGAACCTTATTTCCAGGAAAAGCTAAGCAAAGGATGGCCTACTGTAAAACCGGAAGGACCACACTTTGAATTCAGGGTAACCAAAGCAGATGAATTTGAAAAAAGGTTAACCGCACTTTTTGAAAAAGACCCCAGTATCGAAGTACCCTATTCACCCACGCAGGAAGGAGAATGGTTCGGTCCATTACTGAACTTCCTGTTACCACTTCTTGTTATAGTTCTCATCTGGATTATGCTGATGCGTAAAATGGGTGGCGGAGCTGCAGGAGGTAGCGGTCCGGGTGGAATTTTCAATATTGGTAAATCACGCGCCACGCTGTTCGATAAAGGCACGAAGGTGAGCATTACATTCTCGGATGTAGCAGGCCTGGACGAAGCGAAAGTGGAAGTGATGGAAATTGTAGACTTCCTCAAAAATCCCAAGAAATACACTGCACTTGGTGGTAAAATTCCAAAGGGTGCATTACTGGTTGGCCCTCCGGGTACAGGTAAAACCCTGCTTGCAAAGGCAATGGCCGGCGAAGCACAGGTGCCCTTCTTCTCGATGTCGGGTTCCGATTTCGTGGAACTGTTCGTGGGTGTAGGTGCGAGCCGTGTTCGTGACCTGTTTAAACAGGCACGCGAAAAAGCGCCCTGTATCATATTCATCGATGAAATTGATGCGATAGGACGTGCACGTGGTAAAAACGCCATCATGAGTAATGATGAACGTGAAAGCACGCTGAACCAGCTTCTTGTAGAAATGGATGGATTCAGCGGCGAAAGCGGAATCATCGTACTGGCAGCAACCAACCGTCCCGACGTATTGGACAGCGCGCTGTTGAGGCCGGGCCGTTTCGACAGGCAGATTTCAATTGATAAGCCCGACCTGAAAGGAAGGGAACATATATTTAAAGTTCACCTGAAACCTATCAAGATCTCTACGAAGGTGGACATTCACAAACTTGCCGAACAAACTCCGGGTTTTGCAGGTGCCGACATTGCCAACGTTTGTAACGAAGCCGCACTTATCGCTGCACGTAAAAACAAGGAGCATGTTGAAATGGAAGATTTCCAGGATGCCGTAGACCGTGTGATCGGTGGATTGGAAAAGAAAAACAAGATCATTTCTCCCGAAGAGAAGAAGATCATCGCTTATCACGAGGCCGGACACGCAATATGCGGATGGTTCCTCGAACATGCATATCCGTTACTCAAAGTAACCATTGTTCCGAGAGGAGTTGCAGCGTTGGGATACGCACAGTATACACCACGCGAGCAGTATCTCTACGACACTGACCAGTTGATGGACCAGATTTGCATGACGCTCGGCGGACGAGCCAGCGAAGAGATTTTCTTCGGTAAGATCTCGACCGGTGCACAGAACGACCTTCAACAGATTACCCGTACTGCATATGCCATGGTAACTGTATATGGTATGAACGCGAGAGTTGGTAACATCAGTTATTATGATCCTGCAAGCGAAAATTCGTTTACTAAGCCTTATTCGGAAGAAACTTCGAAAATGATTGACCAGGAAGTGAGAAAGCTGATAGACGAGGCTTACGAAAAAACAAAAGCCCTGCTCAGCGAAAAAAGGGAACAGGTGGAAAAACTTGCAGAAGAATTGCTGGTGAAAGAAGTTCTGTTCCAGAGCGACGTTGAAAAGCTTATCGGTAAACGCCCGTTCAAGGAAGCGAAAACGCTCGACGTAGACGATGAAAGTGAACATCACCAGGGCGCAATAAGTGAAGGCGTTCCCCCGTACGACAGTAATATCACAAATCATCCGGCAAGCCAGGCGTGATGCAGGTATCTACATCAAAAGAAAACATACTCAAAAGAATAAGGAAGGCGTTGACACAATCAACGCCTCTTCCATTTCCCTCAAGCGAAGGAAACTCTCCATTGTACGTTCCGGCTAAGCAGGAACTGGAGGTGGAATTTGCTGAACAATTTTCAAAGCTGCTGGGCAAATTCGTTTACTGCGCCAATAATGAGGAGTTGAACAAACAAATTGCCGGTCTCATTGTAACCAACCGATGGGAAAAAGTATTTTATCGGAAAGAAGAATTGAAAAACAGTTTGTCGTTCGAGTTTATGCAGCAACCGTCGTACGACAACCTGAATACGGCAGACGTGTCGATAACCACCTGCGAAGCTTTGGTTGCACGCACGGGCAGCATCATCATGAGCAGCGCTCAACAATCGGGCAGAACAACGAGCGTGTATGCTCCTGTTCACTTATGTATTGCATATACAAACCAGCTTGTGTACGATGTAAGAGACGGACTGCAGTTAATTCGTGAAAAATACAGGGCCAGGATGCCGTCGCTGATAACCTTTGCAACAGGACCAAGCAGAACGGCTGATATTGAAAAAACGCTCGTGGTGGGTGTACATGGACCACGCGAGGTTTATGTGTTTCTTGTAGAGTCGCCTGCTGAGGCCTCCACACCAGACTAACGAAGATGAAATGGCTGCACCTAAAATCTACTTTCTATCCGATTTCCATCTTGGCGCACCTGACAATGCAGCAAGCCTGAAGCGCGAAAAGGAAATCGTTGCTTTTCTTGAAGAAATACGCCACGATGCTTCTATTATATTTATCGTGGGCGACATGTTCGACTTCTGGTACGAATACCGCAAGGTTGTTCCGAAGGGACATGTACGATTGCTCGGGAAACTTGCCGAACTCACCGATTCAGGGATAAGTATTCACTTTTTTGTAGGTAATCACGACATGTGGATGAAGGATTACCTCGCCGCAGAGCTGAATGTTCAAACCTACTTCGAGCCTCGCAACTTCGAATTCAGCGGAAAGAAGTTCCTGATCGGGCACGGAGATGGCCTCGGTCCCGGCGATACAGGGTATAAAATGCTGAAGAAAGTATTCAGGAACCCATTCTGCCAATGGATGTTTGGCATTTTACCTCCCTATTTCGGGATGGGACTCGCAAACTATTTCAGCCGCAAAAGCCGTGAAGCAACCGGCAAACACGAAGAAAGCTTCCTGGGAGAGGAGAATGAA
>JAFAGE010000029.1 GCA_023423015.1 Bacteroidota bacterium | reverse complement strand
GCTAATACTGAATTGTCTGATTTGAATCTGCCGGCTTCTTTTTCAAGGCTGAAGTACCTGTTTTTGATTTCGGGCCTTCTGCCTATGCGTGTATTCAGTTCGCGGTAAAGAACGCCTTCTATATCATCGTATGATACAAATGGAGCAGAGGCAGTTTTTGAGAAAACATCATAGCGAAGAAAACCCTGTGCGCTGCTGTAAACGTCGAACGTGGAAGTTGATGGTGCAGTGATTCCGGGTATGTTTCGCTTGTTGAGGAAGAACACCCCGATTTCGTCGTTTCGCAGTTCGAGGAGATGGCTGGCGTGAATATAATATCCGTCCACTGCGCCGCCGTATGTAACCACTTCCACCAGGCTTTTATCGATGTTACCTTTAAATACCTTGTACACTTCAACTGTGCTGGTGGTGTATATCATGGTGCGGGCAGGGTTCCATGCAGACTTCTGCTTCACCACTTTTCCTTCGACGATCAGGGAAGAACGATTCACTTTGTCTTCGGTAGAAACCGGGTATAGTCCTTGCCCCAGGGCTGTGCCCATGAAAAGGAACAAAAAAACCGATAAAAAACCGATCAAGCCTGCGGATCTTCTCATAGGTTCTGATGTTGTATTAGAGCAAATAAATAGAAACGCCTGCGAAAGACATTTAATTGTTTACCCTCATATTCTTATACGTGTTTATCAGTCCATTGGTTGAACTATCGTGATCGTTAACCTGCTGTTCGTCTTCAAGGCGGGGAAGAATCTTGTTGGCAAGAGCTTTTCCCAGCTCTACTCCCCACTGGTCGAAACTAAATATATTCCAGATTACGCCCTGCACAAAAATCTTGTGTTCGTAGATCGCGATCAGCTGGCCGAGGGTAAAAGGTGTTATTTGCTTTATTAAGATAGAGTTCGTAGGCCGGTTCCCCCTGAACTGCTTATAGGTACTTGCAACCGGATCCGCGGACTGTTCCTTCAGCACTTCCTCGGGCGACTTCCCGTTCATCAATGCCTCTGTTTGTGCAAAGAAATTAGATAACAATTTCAGATGCTGGTCGCCGACGGGGTTGTGACTAATGGCGGGAGCGATGAAATCACAGGGCACCATTACCGTACCCTGGTGAAGCAGCTGGTAGAAGGCATGCTGGCCGTTTGTTCCAGGTTCACCCCAGATTACGGGACCTGTTGCATAAGTAACAGGATCGCCATTGCGGTCAACAGACTTACCATTGCTTTCCATATTTCCCTGTTGGAAGTATGCAGGAAAGCGGTGCATATATTGATCATATGGGAGGATCGCTTCTGTCTGGGTACCGAAAAAGTCGGTATACCAGAGTCCTATTACTGCAAGTAAAACTGGAATATTCCTTCTGAATTCGCTGTTTTTGAAATGTTTGTCTGTTTCAAAAGCCCCGCGCAGAATATTTTCATAATTATCGTATCCAACAGTAAGTGCAATGGATAGGCCGATAGCGCTCCAGAGCGAATAACGGCCGCCAACCCAATCCCAGAACACAAACATGTTCTGTTTGTCAATCCCGAATTTCACCACTTCTTTCTCGTTGGTGGAGATGGCCACAAAGTGTTTGGAGATGTCGTCTTCGCATGCGTGTTGCAGGAACCATTCGCGGGCAGCCTGCGCATTGGTCATCGTTTCCTGTGTGGTGAATGTTTTTGATGCGATGAGGAAGATTGTTTCATCAGCATTTATCCTCTTCAGCGTTTCCGAAATATGTGTGCCGTCGATATTTGAAACGAAATAGGTTTGGATGCCTTCAACCCAGTAAGGCTTTAGTGCTTCGGTAACCATATAAGGTCCCAGGTCGCTGCCGCCGATACCGATATTTACGATGTACCTGATCTTTTTGCCGGTGCAGCCTTTCCATTCGCCATTGTGTACGCGTGAGCAGAAATCGCGCATCTGTTCATTTACTGCCCTCACTGCGGGCATCACGTCCTGTCCATCGGCATAAATCGGATCGCTGGAAAAATTTCGTAGCGCTGTATGCAGAACCTGCCTGTTTTCGGCCTTGTTTATTTTCTCACCCGCAAACATTGAATCGATAGCATCCTTCACGCGGCATTCGTTCGCGAGTTGAAGCAACAGATCGAGGGTTTCTTCGGTAATAATGTTTTTTGAATAGTCGACCAGGATGTCGCCAAACTGTTGAGAAAACTTGTTGAACCTTCCCGCATCCTCTTTAAAGAGTTGCTTCATGTGCCATGCGCTGGCCTGTTGATAATGAGCTTTTAATCTGCTCCAGGCTTTCGTCTGATCCGGCTTTATGGAAGGAAACATGTCGAAGATTTTGTAGTTTTCAATAGCCACTTTACGTGGAACGGACGATATTGATTCTTGCATTTTGTGGGTTTATGTGATTTAAGCGCCGGGATCATTTTCTCAAGCCATTACTTCTTTAAATGCTTCGCGCGGCTTAAGACCAAGCATGTCGAACATTTTCATGTCGTCGTCGAACGACGGGTTAGGAGTGGTCAGCAATTTCTCGCCTGCAAAAATTGAATTTGCACCAGCCATAAAACAAAAGGCCTGTTCGGCTATGCTCATTTCTGCACGGCCGGCACTGAGGCGTACCATGCTTTGGGGCATGAGAATTCTTGCGGTAGCAATCATGCGAACCATGTCCCAGATGTCTACACGCTGCTGGTTTTCGAGCGGAGTACCTTTAATGGCAACAAGCGCGTTTATGGGAACACTTTCGGGGTGGGTAGGCATGTTCGAAAGTGTGTGGAGCATTTTTATACGGTCTTCGTGGTTTTCACCCAGACCAATGATTCCACCACAACATACCGACACACCTGCTTTGCGCACATTGTCCAGGGTATTCAGGCGGTCGTTGTAAGTTCGGGTAGAAATGATTTCGTCGTAGTATTCCGAAGAAGTATCGAGGTTATGGTTATAGGCATACAGGCCTGCTTCAGCAAGGCGCCTCGCCTGGTGTTCGGTGAGCATGCCGAGTGTGCAGCAAACTTCCATACCCAGTTCGTTTACACCTTTTACCATATCGAGTACGCGTTCAAAGTCGCGGTTGTCGCGAACCTCTCTCCATGCTGCTCCCATACAGAACCGGGTAGAGCCAGCTTCGCGGGCGCGGCGCGCATATTCCAGTACCTGATCCTTTTTCATCAGTGCCTGCACTTCCACCCCGGTATTGTAGCGGGCAGCCTGAGGACAATACGCACAGTCTTCACTGCAACCTCCTGTTTTGATGCTCAAAAGCGTACATACCTGCACTTCGCCGGTGTCGTTGTATTTGCGGTGAATGGCGGCTGCGCGGAATACCAGTTCAAGCAGAGGCTGATTGTATATCTCGTGTATCTCATCGATCGTCCAGTCGTTCCTTAAGCCGTCAGTCATATATTCATTGGGTTTATGGGCAAAAGTATTTAAATATTACCTCTTTTTCATTAGGTAAATGTACCGGCCCGTTGTTCCTATTGCAAGTTTTTTTGATATGTGGAAATGGAGTCCGAACAGGCTTTCAAACTGATCCTGTGTGTAGTCTTCGAATACATCCCTGCGATTCGATAGTAGCTCTTGTACTTTTTCGTCGGTTTTAGGTACCCATTCGATGATCAGCATGTCAGAGATCTCTGAAAACCAGGAGGCGAGCAGCTGAAGAGGAATGTTCGCGCTTATGCGCAGATGATGAATCAGGGCGAGTGCAGAAACGGTTTCGGTTTTGATACGATCATGAAATGCTGCACGTTCGGCGTGCCGAAAACCAGATGCACCGGGAGGATTTGCTACATCCGTAACAAGCGGAAGTAGATTTCTGACCTCTAGCTCTTTTATTTGCTCATAAAGGCTGTTTATGCTCGGTTCATCGCTGTCGGTAGCAATCACCTGCTTTGCATAATTAGCGAGAAGTAAAGAAAAATGGCCGTTGTTGCATCCAAGGTCTAAGACGTTGTTCAATACTTCCCCGGAAATTATTTGCTTTAAAACGGCTTCTTTCAACCGGACATATTCTTGTCCAGGTATAGTGGATGTGTAATAGTTCGACCATGCTGAACGGGCACGTGGTGCTTTTATTTTCTCTACAGCCTGCTCAAGGCTCCACAACAGCCGGAGCATTTTGGGTTGGCTGAACGATACTTTTTCAGGTTTTGATTTTTTGCGCGACACGCTTTTCTGTAGATATACGTGCATCAACACGTGAAATTTCAATGCCGTTTTTCCAGGCAAAAGATTCCATGTATCCGCTGCACCAATTCCATCGGGCCATGCCTGCAGTATACGGCGTG
>JAFAGE010000025.1 GCA_023423015.1 Bacteroidota bacterium | reverse complement strand
TTCCATTAAACTGATCAAGATTATAGACTTTTCAAAGATGCGTTCTCTTCCTTTTTGTTTACGCACCTCCGACACAGCTGAATAAATCTTTCTTTTAAGTTGCAAATCCCTGGACATTAATTCTTCGTTTCCTTCATGAATCAGAACAGTTTCCTGATACAGGTCACAGGCATATTCCGCCACAGAAATATGCCCTAATTTTATTAAGGAAATGCTGCTTCCGGACCCTACCGAATCAATGTAGGAGTCACAAATTACTATTGCGAAAGCCTCATTCATATTCGTCCTTCGCATAGTTCAAATCCTCACGCCGCTATCAGGCAAAAAAATAAACGTATCTATGAAAGCTAAATTTATTTTACATATCACCTTCCTCTTAGTGCTTGTATCCGGTGTGTATGGATGTAAAAAACATGGTCCGGCCGGGCCGACTTTACCACCACTAACGCATGAAGGCAAAAACACTTTTGGGTGTTTGGTTAATGGTGCAGTATTTCTTCCGAAAGCTGCATTCTTGGGTTCTCCGACATCATGTTACTATCAAAAACTATATGAGGGCTCGGAGGGATATGTATTCGTTGTGAGCGGAAGACGTAACCCTGCAAATAGCTGTGAACTATCCAGCATTAGCATTTACGTTGATAGTATCTCATTAGAAACAGGAAAGATATTCGCTTTAAGAGCTCGTCCTCCTGGTAAACACCGGGCAAGTTATAGAGCAGCGAACGTTTATACAAGCCGATCGAGTAGATATGTTACCAGTGATACTTTGGTTGGAGAACTCACCATCACCTTCTTTGATTTAGACCTGGGGATCGTGGCAGGAACATTCTGGTTTGATGGAATCGATGAATTTGGCAACACCGTACATGTAACTGAAGGACGATTTGATATGCAATACATAAACTGATATATTGATTTAAAATGAGCAAAAAATGCATTTTAAAGCCCGGCTGCGCCGGGATTTATTGTTTAACTATCTATTATTTCTTCATCTAATCGGCCTGCTATTATTCCTTTTTCAAGATGACCGACAGTCAACGTCTTTCTTTTTTTTCCGTTGGTTAAAACCCTGATGATACCGGGTAATATGGTATCGCCTTCTCCAGTAAAATAATCTGCCGCCATAAATTTTGTTATGTCAACATTAAAAACCTTTCCATATGCAATCAATAAATCTACTGCATCATCACCATAAACACCTAAATCATCCTCTATTCTTGCATTCCTCGTTACTTCCTCAGCCTCAACTGCAGCTTGTTCGATAACAAACACTTTCAGCTTGTCAAAAATTGTTTCATTCATTTGGCTTGCTCTTTTTCGGTAAGCAATCATGTTGAGCTTCTTTTAGACCAGATCATCCATTATGAAGGCAAACTGCCCAAAGAAGTAAAAATTAAAGACAAGACCACTTCAGAAAAACTACACCTCATCGAACAGCTCGAGGAAGAAGATAAGCAGGCCCTCTTCCGCATCATCGACACCATGCTCACCAAGTCCAAATTCAAGGAATTCTTTCAAAAAAATATCGCTGTGCTGTAGCGCTGCCTTAAAGGAGTAAAGCCAGACACGTGCCAGGCTTAACCCTTTACTTTAGTCCATTATCCAACTAAATATTCCTCCAGGATCAAAAAACACCTGTTATCCATAATGACGCGCCAAGTATAATAAGCCAAAGAAAGTACCTATCATACTTAATTCTTTTGTACAGAAAATATATTAACATTCCTATGAAAAAAATTATTGCCGATAGACTAACTACAAAAGAAACAAAAACCAAAACTCTATAAACAATCATGCCGCTATTGTCGATCTCTGTTAGTTTCAAAACTAGATAACCTACATATAACATTGCTCCAAAAACAAATGACAGGATAGCAAGTAACTTGAAAAAGAAATTATTTACTCCCATAATCGATTAGCTGTTTGTGATTAGCGTGGTTTTGATTCATCTAAGGCCTTCCAATTATCATCCGGCCGCTTAACATTTCCAATCTTAGGATGAAGCCTCATTTCATGTGAAAACAAACCCCACTTAGAAAAAGGTCGAGGGTTGCCACTACTTGATACGGTAATAGTAGAACCATCTGGAACTTTAAATACTTTACCCTCAGGAGTTGCTGTCGTTTTTATACCATCAACGGGAGCATACAGATCTGTTCCCGGCGCATGTAAAGACATCCGAAAAATCTATTCCTTGTAAAAACCAGTTCCAATCCCTCTTTCCTCATTGACCCACTGTTTAAGTACCTTCTTCGGTATGCGCTCTTTAGAAGGCCAAAGAAACAGGTGATAGGAGTCATCGCCTTCCAGGCCGTCGAAACTAATACTATCCAAACCCTTATAGCAGGCCACCACGACATAATTTCCAGCCTTAATGTCAATCGACAAACTATACTCCTCTTCGTCAAACTCACCAAAAATCCTTAGACCCGAAAGCAATTCTAATGAACATTCAACAACATGATCATACTGGCTTAAATCCAATTCTGGTTTTTCATTATAGGTTGTCGCGAAAAATGGCACTAATAGTGGACCCCCAGTTGCCATTATCAAAAAATGCCGGGATACACATAGCATACTATCTATGTCGGCATTGGTCCAAATATATTTATAGTAGTTCTGGTCTATGCTTGAATCAACAATATAAATTTGATGGTATCCAACATTAAGTTGTCTATAATACTTCATACGCTTATTCGTTGGGGATATTTATTGGGATAACTATAACACGAGTACCATCCTTAACGCCCTTAAGTTGAGCACCAATTTGCCCTCCCGCACTTCTATTATCAGCAAGATCAATTGATCTTACGCTAGTACGTCCATATAGCGGTTTCAAGACCGAAGGTAAAAATTCGTCTCGATCTTTACCAGGGATTATAGGCATATTTTTAAGGTTAGCTTTGCTTCTGGCAAACTTGCCAGCCCTGTCGAGAATTCCCATATTCACAACGCCTGTCATTATTGCATCGTGCGCGTGTCGGGCAGCTTGTGGTGCCTGATTTCCGTCGATGAAAATGACTACACAACTCGGACGATCCGGTGTCGCAGTAAGCGGTACTGGCGCGGGCGGAGCATAATCACTTGATAGAAGGACGTAAACTAAGGTTCCTCCAAGGATGACTGGAATCAAAACATCATCAATTACCCCAACAACAGTGGCGTCGTCTGCTACCATAGCTCCAGTTAGTGCTATCGCCGTCCCCCAAGCTTGAGTGTGATTGCTTTGTTTTTCCTTGCCGGGATAATAATGTTCATATTTTTCTCCCTTTTTGTAATTGCGTTTGGGGTCTTCCAAACCCATCACGCTTAGACCGTCTTTCGCTCCGGACCAATTTTTTGGATCAGTCACTAAATAGACCAAAGGATCTCCGTCATCTCTATGTTCCAATATGTCTCCATCTGGATTGATGAATGTAGAAGCAAATGGTTCTCCAATCATTCCCGTCGGATCATTATGAGTTATTGGACTGTTGTACACGTACGTATAAGTAGAGTAGTCGCGTGCCGCCTCCGCCATCACATCAATGTTATTCCACCTTCCCACCTGCGGATCATACATCCTCGCTCCATAGTCATACCACTCTAACCCTGCGCTATCGCTAAATTCTTTATGTTGCAACTCCTTGCCGTTGTATTGAAGTTTGTTGTCGAGTTTACCTACCGCTCTTGAACTAATCCCCGCCATCGTCAATCCAAATGGATAATAGTGCGTTTCTTCTCTTAAAGCTCCGAGTTCATGGCTAAGCATAAAGTTATCAAAATACACCATCTCATCGCTTTCGTTACTCACGTACAGGTATACATAACCGCTCTTGATCACGGGAATGGCATTGGCCATCGTCCGACTGATCGTGCCCTTAGTATTAGGTGAATATTCCACGCGGTATACCTTCGACGCATTTACATCCGGCCGGAACTGCTCGTCGAAGAATACCACATTCAGATATGCTTTTGGTGCATTGTTCACTCCACTGGTGGCATTCGGTGTATTAAGCAGGCTCACTAACCCAGAGCTGCCCGACATAGCCGGCGTAAGCAGCGCTGCACCATCTTTCAGTACGGCACTTACTTGTCCGCTTGCTGCAATTGCCGTTGCAATGTTTGACACCAGGCTATTAATTCCACTTGCACCCGAGTTGTTGGTGTTAGCTGCCGTATAAAAATAATCTACCTGCGTGTGAATCCGATCACCCGCCATTACCTTGAGTAATTTTGCGGCACCAATGGCACCCGTGCTTTTTCGGGCAAGCACCACGTAACTTCCGTTCGTGCCAGTCGTACCAAATGCTCCAGGTCGCGAAACGCGGCTACCAACAATGTTGATGCTGCTACCCGTTCGGTTTTCCCAAATCGCATCCTGGTTCTGCTGCTCTGTTGATCCGGACGTGCCTTCAAAACTTAGAGTAACATAAGGTACCGTGTCCTTTTCTTCGGTCAACACCATGCGCACGTTTCCAAGATGGTCTTTCAAAAAGTAATCGAAATTCCATTTAGAGTATAGTTGCCGGGCGATGCAGGCGTGCCTGCACGCACCCGGCCCTCTTCGTGCGTGAAATATTCGAGCGTGTCGTTTCGGTATACATAGTTGTCGGTATACAGCCATGTGGTAGTTCGGGCTGGCACGATAGTATTATCAACAACAACCTTTTTGTGTTTTCTTCCCAGGTTATCGTATGTGTAAGTGATCGTTCCCTTTCCGGGGATGGTAATTTCGTAAGGTTTAAACAGGTGATTATACAGAATAGACGTGATGTTCTTATTTCCGTCGCTCAGCAAGTTTCCGCTGGCGTCATATGTGTAATCTGCACTTCCTGCCGATGGTTCTTTGAAGTCGCCCATCTTAGAATTCACATCATTGACCGCGTCGGTAACGCCAAGTAATTTGTTCGAATTGGTGGCATAAGTATAGGTAAGATTATCAATCATCGGCGAACTGTTCACCTTAAAACCTCTATGCTGCATGGCCTTGATGTTTCCATTAAACTGATCAAGATTATAGACTTTTCAAAGATGCGTTCTCTTCCTTTTTGTTTACGCACCTCCGACACAGGTGAATAAATCTTTCTTTTAAGTTGCAAATCCCTGGACATTAATTCTTCGTTTCCTTCATGAATCAGAACAGTTTACTGATACAAGTCACAGGCATATTCCGCCACAGAAATATGCCCTTATTTTATTAAGGGAAAGCTGCTTCCGGTTGTTGCGCCACTCTTCTAATTTGGTAATCCCCTCACTTCTCAATCAATAAAACCAAAAATGAAACGACCTTATCCTTATCTAACCCTTCTCATTGGCACCCTATCACTCTTCATGCAGGCAAATTCACAGGCAACACTAGACACCTCTTACGCAACCCAAATCAATTACATATTTGCCAATGTAGATAAATCCAGAATTCCATATGGCATCCTCATTGACTATGGTATGGAGTTCACTGACCTCAGGCAATTCAACGGAACTGCGCCGTTGGCTGACTCTAACAAATGCGACCTCGCCGCTTTCTACGATGTATATAATTCTCTTGTGATGAGCCGGGCGAATAATACGGTAACAATTTTCTCCAGGCAAGGGAATCTGGATAGTATCTGGTTCGGATATCGGCAGCCAGGAAGAATTACTTTAATGGGATTGTTTGTTAACTATTCAAAGTTCAAAGAGAATGCTTCGCCTAACTACATAACCATTATCAATAATCGTTTGTACGATAAGTTCGTAAATGGTGTCTGGCAAAATCCTTACGAAACAGAAAGGGCCTTCATTATTTGCCCATCGGTGCACCAATATGCCGGCAGATCATTCGAGGTGTTGTTGCCATCCATACTATTCATTAAAAATGTTCCGAGCTATACACTCAGTATAGACTTCCATGATGGCCAGGGATATCGCACACTTGCCGCTGGTACGCCATTAAATGTAGGCTATGCCGACACTGGTGTTTATAAATGGACCTACCGAATCAATGTAGGAGGCACAAATTACTATTGCGAAAGCCTCATTCATATTCGTCCTTCGCATAGTTCAAATCCTCACGCCGTTATCAGGCAAAAAAATAAACGTATCTATGAAAGCTAAATTTTTGTTGCATACCACCTTCCTCTTAGTGCTTGTAACCGGTGTATATGGATGTAAAAAACATGGTCCGGCCGGGCCGACTTTACCACCACTAACGCATGAAGGCAAAAACACTTTCGGTTGTTTGGTGAATGGAGCTGTTTACTTACCCAAGGCTCCACTTTTTGGATCACCAGTATCATGTTACTATCAAAAATTATATCCGGGTTCGGATGGATATGTGTTTGTAGTCAGTGGAGAACGAAATCCCCTAAATAGCTGTGAAGTTTCAATTGTCACTATATATGTGGATAGTATTTCGTTACAAACAGGCAGCAAATTTGAACTAAGAGCTCGCCCGCCGGGTAAACATCGTGGTGCATTCAGGGATGCCAATGATTGCACAAATGAATCAAGAAGATATGTTACCTCCGATACTCAAACCGGAGAACTCAATATCACATACTTCAACCAAACGCTTGGCATAGTTTCCGGAACATTTTGGTTTGATGGAATCGATGAATTTGGAAACATTGTTCATATAACTGAAGGACGATTTGATATGCAATACATAAACTAGTCAACAGTAAAATGTTTAGAAATTTACACATCCTTTTGATACTCGTAGCGCTACTATTTATAGACATCAGTGTAGTAGCGCAAGTGATACAGGCCATGAGACCGTATTTAGGTGTCAGAGGTACTTGTATGCTTCAAATTCGTTTTAGGAACGGTTCTTCGTTCACAAATCCACTGATAGTTGTAGAAGGATTCGACCCAGGGCACATCCTGCAACCCGAGGATAATGATGGCATTACATCGTTAGAAACATTTGACAATTCTATTGACGAAGTGGAAAATTTGTCGACAATAATTAATACAAATTATGACATCGTATATGTCAATTGGGTCAACGGAACCGACTTCCTGCAAAGAAATGCCTACGCTCTGGAAGCGGTAATTCAGTGGGTAAATGAACAAAAATCGTTAGCAGGTGTTAACATACCCAACACCATATTAGGGCAAAGTATGGGTGGGGTAATAGCGCGATATGCGCTAAAGGATATGGAAAACAATGGGCAGCCTCATCAGGTGAGTCTTTTCATAAGCCATGATGCACCACATCAAGGCGCGAATATACCACAGGGTCTGCAGCATGCTGCACGAGTGGCGAGAGACCAATTCATAAGAACACCGTTCGTTGCTTTTGGACTTGACCGCGTTCGTCTATTTGGAAGAACAGGTTTCAATAGGGCCATAAACATGGCTGATGAACCTGCATCGAGACAGATGCTTGCTAACTACATCACGCCATCCAATACCATAGATAATTCTATGCACGTAGCCTGGCAAAATGAGTTGACCGCGATGGGCTACCCTCAGGGCGACGCGGGGTCTTCCATAGTGTTTGAGAAAGTAGCAATCAGCAACGGTGCCGAATGTGGTGCTGAACAGGAGTTTTCTGCGGGGGAAAATCTGATAAACATACAAGGGAGGGCCTCTACACGATTTATAGGAGACTTACTCATGCATTTCGTTGCATTAGGGATGAATAATCTTGAAGATGTCATCGGGCAACCGCCTTTCTACCTCGGAATGTTGCCCGGCAAGAATGATTTCAATTTCGATATCAGAGTTAACGCACAAGCCGATGGATTTAGCAACCAGATATTATTCACAAATATCACCTACACAAAAAATCTGCTTTGGGTAATTCCTATTAATTCAACTCTTAATAACCGTTCCTTCAGTTCATCTGCTAGTACACTTCCGCTTGACCATTATCCTGGTGGATCATATCGATCTCAAATAGATTTAGAAGATTACCAGGACCAACTGGTGTCAATAGGCTTAAATGCTTCTGTAGTAAGAACCTTCAATTTTGTACCAACCGTTAGCGCACTCGATATTGGCTCGGGAGTAATCGCCCTAACAAAGGCAGACTATCAGGTTCCGTATGTAGGTGCCGACCCTCCCACCGGTGCAAAGAGATGGCGGAGGCACACCGCTTCAACCAGATAATTCAGTTGTCGATCCTTCAGGAGAAAATAACATAAATAGCCCAAAAACTATAATGACCGTGTCACCTAATCCGGGAAAGGGATTGGTCAGCATTACATTGTCGCCATCTTCATCGAAAGAAGAATACATAAAAATTGTCCAGATAACCGATGCACTTGGCTCAGTAAAAAAGGCATTTCAATACAGCCCAGGCACATTAAAGCAGACAGTAATGCTAGGAAATCTTGCTTCAGGCATTTACCTAATACGTGTACATACCGGGATAAAATGGTTACAAACGAAGATTATAGTTGTTGATTAATACTGATTTGCTTTAGGCAAGGTGTTACAGTGATCCTCAACCTTGAGGATTACTTCGATAAGTGTAATTTCTTTGCTTCTCCCACGAGTATTCATTTATCACCACGAATCTATTTTTAAATTCCAGTATCCCAACCGTTATACCATTGTTAGATATTTAGGAGTATAGTTTTCACCACTCCATCTCCCATCTCCCATCTCCCAATTTATTCACCGCCTAACGGCAAACGGTGCCGATGCGAAGTTTTTTGACCGAGACCGGTTTCCGCGTCTTGGTCGGCACTGAGACCAGCTTCGCCGCGTCTCAGCAAACGGCAATGATCTATTCACTATTCACCATTCACCGCTAATCCTTCGCTTGTGCTTCGCTCTGGGTTCGTTTTAAAACGGTAGATCACCGGATCCCTACCGGCCGGAAAGCGGTAAAGTCTTACCCCACATACCTATCACAATCATGCGAAAGATGCTCCTTCAACCCATACATTTGTAAGAGTCATTCTTTCATTTCAACAAACAAGCCGTGAAAAAATTCGTCCTGATCCTGTTCGTTTTCGCTCCTCTTTTGCTCATCGCACAACCTGCCAAAAAAGCTTCGGCAAACAACCAGTTTGTGCTCTTCGATGTCCAATTTACCTACACTAAGGCCGATGCCGATAATTCTACCCCCAGCAAATCGCACTACTATGTTACCCACGATATGCTGAATCCCAAGGTGCCGAAAGACTGGACCAAACCCGTTGATTACCGCAACGGCACCGTGCATATCCGCCTCGAAGTGCTGGAAAAACCATCAGGCTCGGTGCCCACCACGTGGACGCTCTGCTACATCCCCAACAAAGGCCAGGGAAATGGCTATGGTTGTACCAGCACAGGCATCTTTACCGAAGAGGGAGTTTACGAACTGGATGTGCCTATGACTTCGTGGTGGGAAAACGAGTCGATCGTGTGGACAGAAGGAATTAAACAGATGGACCTGGTGATTAAAGACGACAGCGGAGGCCAGGGACACGCACATAAACGTGAGGATCACGAGAAGTTCTTCCCCACGAAAGTCCGTATTACCATGGTTCAGGTAGCGGCCGGCGCAACATACAATCCGGAGTTACTGCCCGAAAAACCGGGCACAAACCAGTGATAAAATCTCCGCTTTTCCGTTCGCCGTATCTTTGCCCCGGATTTTTTGTTTGAAAAGAGGATGTATTTATGAAGAAAATTGGTTTTTTATCGTTCGGTCATTGGGCAAATCACCCGGCTTACAGAACGCGCACGGCAAGTGATACTTTACTTCAATCGATAGACCTGGCAGTTGCAGCCGAAGAAATTGGGGTAGATGGTGCTTATTTCCGCGTCCATCATTTTGCGGCTCAATTAGCCTCTCCCTTTCCTTTACTGTCGGCTATCGGTGCACGAACTTCCAAGATAGAGATTGGCACAGGTGTTATTGACATGCGCTACGAAAATCCACTATACATGGTGGAGGACGCCGGCGCTGCAGACCTTATTTCGGGAGGAAGGCTTCAGCTTGGCATCAGCAGGGGCTCGCCGGAGCAGGTGATTGATGGCTGGCGATATTTTGGATACGCACCCGAAGAAGGGGAAACAGACGCCGACATTGGCCGAAAAAAAGCATTGGAATTCCTTGAAAAACTAAAAGGCGTCGGGTTTGCTACACCAAATCCTTACCCGATGTTTCCAAATCCACCGGGATTACTACGACTGGAACCGCATTCCGAAGGTTTACGCGAGAGGATATGGTGGGGTGCAGCATCGAATGCCACCGCAGTTTGGGCGGCAGAAAACGCTATGCACCTGCAGAGTTCAACACTGAAATTCGACGAAAGCGGAAAACCCTTCCATATTCAACAGGCCGAACAACTGCGTTTATACAAGGAAGCCTGGAAAAAAGCAGGACATAAACGCGAGCCAAGAACATCGGTGAGCAGGTCGATATTTCCGATTGTTAACCAGCAAGACAAACAATTGTTCGGACGTGATTCGGATAAGTCGGACAAATTCGGCTACATCGAAAGCGACCGGCGCGCCATCTTCGGAAGAAGTTATGCAGCAGAACCCGACCAGTTGATAAAAGAGCTGGCGGAAGATGAAGCCATCCGGGAAGCCGACACGCTCCTGTTAACGATACCAAACACATTGGGCGTAGAATACAACGTGCACATCCTTTCATCAATCATTAAGCACGTAGCGCCGGCTTTGGGATGGAGGTAGAGAAGAGAGGATAGATTTCATTTGGAATATTTACTTTATATCCATGTTATCAATCACGCAATCAATTGCGGAATGATGATCTTCACTCCCATTGTATCTCTCAAAGAGCCATATATCCACAAACATAGATCCGCGGTTGAAAAATATTCTGCCATCGTAGCGGCCTCTCTTCTTATCCAGGTATTTCAGATAACCCACCTTATCAGAACCAATATTTCTGAATGCTTCGGAAATCACTTCTATTGAATCTTTACCGGCTTCAAGTCGCTGCCTTTGTATCCGCATCCTGCTATCGACATCTGGTATCGCTTCCGGATTATTTTCAAAAGTTGTAACTCCTGCAATGATCACCAACGTACTGTCGAGCGTTCGTACTTTACGTTCAAAAATAATGGTGCTATCGCTTTCTGATACCGAGTCGATCACCAGGAAACGCGGAACTTTCAGCGTGGTATTTACGGGTGCCAGATCAAGCAGCATGAGGTTCTCTGAATCGCATGACTTACCGCGATCGGAGCAAGAGAGGATTCCACCAATAATTACAAACACAAACAATAACTTCTTTAACATAAATAGACATTATACGAATTACATCCAGGCTTTTTCAACATTTGTATAAAGCCGGTTGAAAAGGTGTAGGGATAATAGAAGGAGAAAATGTAATAATGCAGCTTGAATGCAATGCGTTTTATAGAACGAATTTAAGGGAGATTAAACTTCTCTTTGTCCTTCTGGTTCTCTTTCTTTCAAACGCCTTCTACTTATGACTCTTGCCATATGCCTTATGCCACTTCCTAAAACCTCCAGCCTAAAAGAATCGCACTTCGTGTAATCTTGGACTGAGTATTTAGCATGAGCGAAAAACCATTCGATCTTTCCTGGCGGGCTTCCAGGAAAATACGTTTGTATATTGCACCGGCTCCATAAACGAATGCACGCTCGTAGCTCCTGTAGTCGGGTACAGCTTTTACTTTCTCAATACGGTCAACATTGCCGTTGTTAATCCAATGCAGCTCACCGTCGTTGATTTTAGAAACAGCAAAGCCATTGCTTACACCCGCATTTACAAACAATCCCATTTTACCTAAACCAATGTTGTAACGCACCAGGGTGTTCAGGCGAACGTACGAAGCACCAAGTTTATGTTTTTCAATAAATGATTCTCCGTTAACAACTGTCACGGTTGGGGTTGTGCCTTCAGAGGTATACGAAGTGTATTGCAGTTCGTTACGCAGGGCAAAATTTTTAAGTCGACGAGGCAGGCCAAGGTTGAAGAATACGCCACCAGTAAAATTCGATGAATTGCTGTAATCGACAGTAGCGTAATTGTTACCGCCTTTAAATATCAACTGTGTAGCATTGAAACCGGCAAATACTCCAAATTCTTTTTTCGCTTTCTCTGCTGATTTGGAGTATCTAATAGCCAGATTTTTACATGCATAATATTGCGCGAATAGCTTTTGCACATCGCGAATTTGATACCTGGCTTTTTTTGCTTTAGTAGTCAAGCTTTCGCAATCCCCGAGGTAACCGCTAAGTTGAGCTTTGTACAGATCTGACTCCACAACAAAGGTTCTGCCATCGGCTGCCGTCTGCGTATACTTTTTGTACTTCAGTAGTTCATATTTACCATTCTCCAGCACATACATGTTCAGAACACCGTTATTGCTGGTGTAGGTCGCAAGCGACTTTTCTCCCACGGTAAGAAGTTCGAGAAATACGGTATCCGGTTGAAGCTTATAATCTGCTGTTGCTGATACAGGAACATTCTTCTCCGTGTTCACATCAACAACTGACGATACAAAAATGCGGGTGTCTGCCACAAATCCCTTGATGGATTCCGGAGTGTAGGTCTCCCCTGGCGCGCCTTCGGAGCGTTTAAAAAGAATGGACGATTTTCCGGCTTCAAGAGCTGCTGAATTGACAAATCCGGAAATTGTATCTCCGCTGGCTGAGATAAGCTTACCGGGAACAAATTTTTCCTGCGCAGAACCTGCAATAAACGAGAGTACAAGCAAGGCTAAGAGAATGGAGTATTTCATAGAAAAGGCTAATTGGCGCCTAATTAATCAATGTTTTACGAATATGCGAGGAAGTGAGGAAAGATAGAGCGAGAATAGTATAATGCACGTAAGAGTGAGTAAGGGTTTTGTTTAGGAAGGGCGATTTAAGGTTTGAGGCCGCCGTATATTCGTTTCATGAAACGAATTGCATTTAAGATGAAGATTTTCGATGGCGTGGCGGACGAGTATAAGCGCCGGCACGATGAAATATGGCCAAAACTGAAGGATGCGCTTAAAGCAGCCGGAGTTTCGCAATATTCCATTTTCCTGGATGAAAGCACTGGCGACCTGTTTGCCACACTATACCTGCAAAACGAACAGAAATTTGCCGAATTGCCCAACCTTCCCATCATGAAAGAATGGTGGAACTACATGAAAGATATTATGGAAACGAATGCAGATCATTCTCCCATATCGACACCGTTACGAGAAGTGTTTTAAATGGAGTGAACCGTGGATAGTGAATGGTGAAAGCCACCCGCCCTATCATTTATTCTATTCTCAAACTCTTCACCGGATTCGCCAATGCAGCCCGTAAGCTCTGCCAGCACACGGTCACCAATGCCAACACCATCATTGAGGTGCCGGCAACGATGAATACTCCGGCTCCGATATCAACGCGGTAGGCGAAGCCCGCCAGCCAGGCATTCATCGCCATCCACGAGAGCGGGAAGCCGATGGCCATCGATAAGATGATAAGTAATACAAAATCCCTGGATAGTAGTGCCACCACATCAGCCGCAGATGCGCCCAGCACTTTGCGGATGCCGATCTCCCTGGTGCGCACCGCAGCGTTGTATGCCGCAAGTCCAAACAACCCAAGGCAGGAGATGATTATTCCCAATGCGGCGAAGTATTTGGAAAGTGCAGATACGCGCTGCTCCGATATATACTGCGCCTGGTAGAGTTCGTCGAGAAAACGATATTCAAACAAAAATCCGGAATTGAATTTCTTATAAAGGTCTTCAATACTAGCAATGGTTTCACGCTCCCTGCCCGGGGCAATCCTTAGCATAAACGTAGAGGTGCCCTGCGGGTTCAACCGGAATACCAATGGCACAATCGCTTCGTGCAGCGACGATATATGAAAATCCTTCACCACGCCAATAATGGTTTTTTCTTCACCCCACATCTTCACTTTGGTGCCTATGGGCTGTTTCAATCCCATCAGCTTTATCGCAGTTTCGTTGAAGATGAGTCCCTGTTGCGATGCACCGTAGTCTTTCGAAAACGATCTTCCCTCAACTATCTGCATGCCCATTGTTTCTATTAATCCATAGTCAACTGCGCGCTGTGCGATATCTATAAATGCATCTGCAGGTTTTCCGGGCCACTCGATGCCATATGTAGATGAACCATTGCCTTTCTGCATAATGTTCTGGTCGAGGGTAGATGCATTCAGCACGCCCGGCATTTTCCTGAGTTCAGCAATAAACGATTCTGCATTCTGGTTCAGGTTGCCTTCTTTATCAAAATACACGATGTTGGATTTATTGTACCCGATGTTTTTGGATTGTACATAGTCTACCTGTTTCAGGATCACCAGCACGCCCACAATTAAAATGATCGACAACACAAATTGAAACACTACCAGGCCCTTGCGCGCAAGTAATTCGGGAACAGATTTTTTCAGCTTGCCTTTAAACAACGTGATTACTTCCATTGCCGAGATATAAAACGCCGGGTAGCTGCCTGCAAATATTCCGGTGATGAACGTTATGAACAATGCAAGCAATACAATTTGGGGATCGAAACTGAAGCCCAGGTCTTTGCCGGTGATGCTGTTGAACGCAGGCATTACAAACAGCACCAACAGTATTGCGACAAACATTGCCAGAAATGCCATCAATACCGCTTCGGTTAAGAATTGATAAATCAATGCACTTCTGCCGGAGCCGATTGCTTTTTTGATACCTACTTCCTTAAGCCTTAGTGAAGCTTTGGCAGTAGAAAGGTTCATGAAATTGATGCAGGCAATCACCAGGATGAATATGGCTACGATGGAGAACAAACGCACATATTCAATTCTTCCTCCCGACTGAATGCCATTCTCGTATTTGCCATACAGGTATGCGCTTGAATATGGGCGCACGAAAGTGGTAAATTCATTTCCGGCCTGGTATTTATCAATAAACCGTTTAATCATGGCATTAAACTGCGCGGAGTCTGTTCCTTCTTTTAACTGCAGGTAGGTAACGGGGCCGGTGTTATGCCATTTCTGCATGTTGGGGAACAGGTCGTAGTAAAACACGTCGAAGTTGGCAACGAAGTCGAACGTGAGAGAATTATTTTTGGGAAGCGGCGCCAGCACGCCGGTCACTTTAGAGCTCTGCTTTTTGCCGAATATTTCCCACGACACAGTTTTTCCCACCGCATTCTCCGGCGATCCAAACAAGGCTATGGCGAGGTGTTTGGTGAGTACAATTTCTTCTTTGGATTTGAGGATGTTGCTGGCATTGCCCGCTATCAGCGGAAACGAGAACATGTGGAAGAAGTCGCTGCCGGCAAATATGCCGCCTGTTTTCACCACTTTGTCATTTTCGGCGCGTATCGGCAATTTTATTCCGTGCTTGTCGAGCGACATCACCGGCACGGCGCGCACCACTGCGGGCAGGTCTTTTTTCATGGCCTCGGCCAGCGGGCCCTGCGTGTTTTCGTGAGTGACCACTACCCCGTTCTCGGTGCTGTTTTCCAGCACCTGGTAGAGTTGTTTGTCGTTTTTGTGAAACTTGTCGAAGTTATTTTCGTCCCTCACCCAGAGGTAGATGAGGAAGGAACAGGCCAGCGCGGTGGAGAGCCCCGTGATATTGATCAAAAAGGAGCCCCTATGCCGCAGGATGGTTCTGAATGCAATGAGGAAGTTGTGTTGAAGCATAACGTGGGGAGTGTAGAGGCTAGGACGAAGAAAAGAAAGCTAAGGTTACAGGCAGACGGAAACTCTTTCTCCTTCTGTGTTTCTTTCTGCAGATTTTTCAAGTAATGGCAGAAAACCCTCGTATCCGCCGTCTACCAGTATCATTTCTGCATTGTGGTGCAGGATTACCGGGTGAAGGCGATCGGTCTTGTTGTTGAAAGTAAACTCAATTTCGAGGGGGATTACTTTCATCGTAAGGAAGGGTTTCGCAGGTTAAAATTATGGGATTCAGTATATTCATAGACCCAAGTTGCCACCATGCGCCACTGCTTATTGATTCTCCTCACCAGTTTTTGTTTAGCAACTACAGCGCCGGCGCAGGATGTGTTTCCATTACGCATCAGCGAAAATTCGCGACACCTCACCGACGCCAATGGAAAACCTTTCCCGATTATGGGCCGTACAGCATGGTGTGTGCTCTCGTTACCGGTGAACGACTACACAAAGTTTATTGAGAACACATTATCGCACGGATTCCGCGCCATCGAAATATCGCCGATGCCGCACTGGCTTATGGGCAACAACGCGCCATTTAACGGAAGAGGCGAAGTGCCTTTTCTGAAGCAATTAAACGGTGAAACATGGAAAGGTTCGCTGAAATACAAAGACACTCTTGCAGAAGCACCCGACTTCACCACTCCCAATGAAGCTTACTGGCAATACGTTGACAGTTTTTTGAATTATTGCCACGATAAACAGCTTTTGGTGCTGATGTTTCCCGCTTATGTTGGTTTCGAAGGTGGCGACCAGGGATGGGGACAGGAGCTGGTTGCAAACGGACCAGACAGGGTGAAACAATACGGCGCCTGGATCGCGGATCGATATAAAAACCAGAAGAACCTGGTTTGGATGTTGCTGGGCGACCAGGGAAAGTTTAAACCAAAAGAGATAGAGGCACAAGCGGCATTGATTGCGGGATTGAAGAGTGTAGAGGGCCAGCAATCCATGTTGTATACGGCAGAAAGCATGAGCGGACAAAATGCCCGCGACCAGCCCGAGTTCGGGCACGAAATGAACATAAACGGGGTGTATACGTGGGACAGCGTTGGCGTGCCGACATTGGGCCGTAGAGCTTATTCACAGGAGCCGGTAATGCCTTCTTTTTTATTGGAAGAGCCGTACGACGAAGAAGGACCCGACGGAAACAATTACAATCCGCATGCTACGCAGCCCGTGCGCCGGTTCGCATGGTGGGGATGGCTCACTACCATCGGCGGGTATGTGGCTGGCAATGGATTTATCTGGGCGTTTAAACCAGGGTGGGAAGATCACCTGAACACGCAAACGGTGCAGGACCAGGCGCGGCTGAATACATTTATGCAGTCGATCGAATGGTGGAAATTGGTGCCATCGGGATTAGACGGAACAATACCGGTAATTGTAAAAGGCGAAGGTAAAGACAGTTTAAACAATTTTGTAGCTGCGGCTGCCGATAAAGAAGGCACGATGCTGGTGGCTTATTTACCGCCCAAACATGAAGGAACGATCACGTTAGATCTTAGCAATCTGAAAGGAAATATCACTGCACAATGGTTTGATCCCACATCGGGCAAGTTTACGCGGGCAAAAGGCGCATCAATATCCAACAAAAAAACAAGAGCATTTCGCGTACCTGGCAAAAACTCAAAAGGCGAAAATGATTGGGTGTTGTACATCACCGCAAAACCTGCCGGATGAAAAATTTATTAATTCGTTGTGGCAGGAAACTATGTCGAATTAATTGTTTTCTGCCATGCATACTGATCATGCATTTGTCGCAGTCAACCCATGCACAGCAAATAAATAATGCAGAAGCGAACCTGCTGGTGAAACAACTTCAGGCCGGCGCAGCCAATACAACACGGGTAAACACCCTGATTACTCTTAGCAGGTATTACCTCGATAAAACGCTTGATCCTGCCAGGGATCTTGACAGCGCTTTGTTACTCGCCAACCAGGCTGCGGATTTGAGCGGGCGGCTTAAACTTACCAGGCAAAAAGAAAATGCCCAGTTCCTGAGGGGAAAAATATTCATTAAACAGGGAAACGCTGTAGAAGTACAGCAATTGCTCAATCGCGTGAGTGATAGTAATCACATCAAATTATTACTCTAACTGGGAAAGAGTATGCTTCGAACGCCATATTCGCAGATGAGTAACCGCGACAGTGCAACGAGTGTTTTTGCACAGGCAGAGAGAATGAGTGCACAAAAAGGTCATCAAACGCTCAAAGAAGAAAGCCAGTGCCTGTTGGGTATCGTAGATATCGTAAACGGACAATGGAACGAAGGCAAAACCTGGTTTATGCAGGTGGTGGAAGCCAGGGGTGAACGCAGCGATATAGCAGGCCAGGTTAATGCGCTGGTACGGATGGCCACAGCAGTTTTCTGCGACAGTTGTGCAGAAAACATAAACACCCTGAAGAAAGCACTTGAACTTTCGCGCCAAAGCGGCGACCGTGCGATTGAAGCCGTAATTCACATGGCACTGGGTTATAAATACCTGAACGATGGAAACAGCAAGCTTGCAGAAGAAGAAGCATTTGCTGCACTAAGAATACAGGAAGACATCGGATATCCCGCCATATGCAAGGCTTACAAAGCGCTTGCATTACAAAGTGTGTACTACACTCCCGGTGATTACGGATACTGGTCGAACGCGAACTATTTACTGTCAGATCTTGGACAGAATGATGGCAACCTTAACCAGAAGCTATTATACATATTGCAGGTAGTTGACAATGCAGAGAAAAGCGGGATGTTCGACGAACTGGATTACACATACCTCCGTTTAGGTAATGCATATTGGGAACTGGGGCAGTACGATAAAAGTATGGAGTATCACCAGCAATCCATTGCTGTTTCGCAGCAGAAAGGTCAGCTTGTTCCACTGAGTATCGCGAGGCGAATGACGGTTGCATTGCTTAAACAAGGCAAACCGCGCGAGGCGCTGAAGATGTTGAACGAAATTGTAGATAAAAGAACATTGTGCAGTGTGGAAGATAAGATGTACCTGGCGCAAAGCCTCGGATCGTGTTACAGTGCATTGCAGTTATACGACCTTGCAGAAAAATTTTACCTGGAGAGTGTAGCTTTCAGCAGGCAAACACCGCTGCACTTCCAGGTTCTGACAGCCCGGAGTGTTGCACAATTTTACGTAGACAATGCACAATACGCAAAAGCAGAACCTTACCTGTTGTTTTTACAGACTGCATCTCCCGGTAAATTGTTACCCAACTACCTGATCGACGTGCATCGCATGTGGTTCAAGATCGATTCGGCTCGCCAGAACTACATTGGAGCCATCAAACATTACCAGCAATATAAGACGCTTGAAGACTCAATCTTCAACGAAACGAAGAGCAGGCAGATTTCGCAACTGAGCATACAATACGAAACCGAGAAACATAAAAACGAAATCACTGTACTGAACCAGAAAAACCAATTGCAGCAGAACAGGCTCGACCGTGCGCAGTTGCTGAGAAACTTTACCATTGGTGGAATTATTCTTCTCTCTATTATCATTGCGCTACTCATCCGGCAGTCTCAGCAAAAACAACGCAACAGCGAAATTATTCTCCAGAAAAACGAACAACTAAAACATTACCTGGCGGAAAAGGAGTGGCTGGTGAAGGAAATACATCAC
>JAFAGE010000439.1 GCA_023423015.1 Bacteroidota bacterium | reverse complement strand
GTGCTTTCGGAAGTGAAGGATATGTACGCATATTTTTCGATGAGCGAAAACGACTTCATTGCGTTTGAAAATAAATTCGAAGGCAAGACTGTTGAAGAAAAACTCAGCAAATTCCCTGAAGTTGAACTTCTATTGTCAGATAACTCTGTTTACCCTGCAAAAGGAAAAGTTGAAGTGGTATCGGGCCAATTCGACAACTCGATGGGCTCAATCAGCTTCCGCGCAACCTTTGCGAATGTAAATGGATTATTGCGTTCAGGAAGCACGGGCAAAATCCGCATTCCAACTACGCTGAACACTGCACTCCTGGTGCCGCAGGAAGCAACATTTGAATTGCAGGACAGGGTGCTGGTGTTTGTTTTGGAAGACAGCAATAAGATCGCAAGCTCTCCCATTCACGTGGCCGGAAAATCAGGTAATTATTATCTCGTAGATAATGGCGTGAAGGAAGGACAGAAGATCGTGTATTCCGGAATCGACCGCTTGCAGGACGGCGCAATCATCAATCCACAACCAATTACAATGGATAGTATTCTCAAGGTACAGCCACTTGTGAAGAAATAGGGCCACCTTTCTCTTCTCACTTTTCACCTCTATCGACTTTTTATGTTAAAACGATTTATTGAACGACCGGTATTGTCTACCGTCGTATCGATCATACTTACGCTTTTAGGTTTACTCTCGTTGTACACCTTGCCGGTGACGTTGTTCCCCGACATTGCGCCGCCGACGGTGCAGGTTACGGCAACGTACCCCGGTGCGAATGCAGAAGTGGTTGCCCGTGCGGTTGCCACTCCCATTGAAGAAGCAATCAATGGTGTGGAAGACATGACCTACATGACTTCTACTTCGAGCAACGATGGTACAATGACGATAAATGTATTTTTTAAAGTAGGTACCAATCCCGACCTGGCAGCGGTGAACGTGCAGAGCCGGGTGTCGAAAGCGATCAGCCAGGTGCCGCAGGAAGTTGTGTTGTCGGGTATATCGACTCAGAAACAGCAGAACAGCATGATCATGGTGCCGCTGATCTACAGCACCAACCCGGCATACGACGAAACTTTTCTGCAGAACTATGCCAAGATCAATATCATTCCCGAGTTGCAACGTATACCCGGTGTAGGACAGGCAATGGTATTTGGTGCGAAAGATTATTCGATGCGTATATGGCTGAAACCTGACAGGCTAACCGCAAACGGTTTGTCTACACAGGATGTTCTGGATGCCATCAGCGACCAGAACCTCGAAGCAGCACCCGGCCGTTTCGGTCAGGCTAGTGAAGCATCATTTGAATACGTATTGAAGTACAAGGGAAAAATGACGCGGAACGAGGAGTATGAAAATATAATCCTGAAATCTGCCGTAAATGGTTCTGTTATCCGGTTGAAAGATGTTGCACGTGTTGAGTTCGGCGCCTTTGCATACAGTGCAAATACTATGATTGAAGGCAAGCCTGGTATTGGCATCGCCATTTTTCAGACCGCCGGATCGAACGCGAATGATATTTTAACTGCAGCAGATGCAGCTTTGCAAAAAGCGTCGACGAATTTTCCGAAAGGCATCACATACTTCAATATGTACAATGCCAAAGAATTTCTCGACGAATCGATTCACCAGGTTGTAGAAACACTGGTGGTGGCATTTTTGCTGGTGTTTCTTGTGGTGTTCCTTTTTCTGCAGGATTTCAGGTCTACACTTATTCCTGCTATCGCAGTTCCGGTGGCAATTATAGGTACGTTCTTCTTTATGCAGGTATTTGGATTTACCATCAACCTGCTTACGTTATTCGCGTTGGTGCTGGCTATCGGCATCGTAGTGGATGATGCCATTGTGGTAGTAGAAGCGGTGCACTCGAAAATAGAACGGACAAGACAACCCGCTTTGGCAGCAACGATTCAATCGATGAATGAAATATCGGGTGTCATCGTTTCTATTACCCTTGTTATGGCAGCTGTATTCATACCTGTGGGCTTTATGCAGGGCCCGGCCGGTGTGTTCTACAAACAATTTGCCTTTACGCTGGTAACAGCCATCCTGATCTCAGCCGTTAACGCGCTTACCTTAAGTCCAGCGTTGTGTGCCTTGTTTCTTAAACCTGCCGCGCACGATAGAGGCAGTTTTGCGCAGCGCTTCTTCAACGGTTTCAATGCAGGATTTAAAGCAACAACAGACCGCTACACAAAAAGTGTTGGATTTCTGTTGAAGAACAGGTGGGTGGCAGTATCAGCACTTGTGTTAATCACTGCCGTTACATTCCTGATGGTGCGCAATGCTCCAACAGGATTTATTCCTACCGAAGACCAGGGCTTCATCGTGTATTCTGTAAATCTTCCGGCTGGAGCATCACTCGATCGTACGCAGCAGGTGATGGAGAAAATAGATCATCTCTTGTCTGATGTTGAAGCGATTGAAAGAAAAGGAGCGGTGACCGGCCTTAACTTCCTGTCGAATGCAACCAGCTCTAATTATGCGGTGGGTTTTATCCGCATGAAGCCACCTGGGGAAAGAGGAAAAGCGAGCTCTGTGGAAGAAGTGATGGGCGTCATCAACCAGAAACTCTCTGAAGTGAAAGAAGCCAGCGTGTTCCTTTTGCAGTTTCCAACTGTGCAGGGTTTTGGAAATACCAGTGGATTCGAATTCATCCTGCAAGATAGAACCGGGGGATCGCTGGAAAAACTTGGAGGAGTGGCCTACGGATTGATCGGTGAATTAATGAAGAGAGAAGAAATTGCTTATTCATTCACCACCTTCAATACAGGAAACCCGCAATACCTGCTCAACATAAATGAGAACAAGGCAAAACAGCTGGGTGTGTCCGTTGGTGAACTGTTACGTACACTGCAGGTGTATTATGGCAGCAACTTCGCGTCGGACTTCAATCGCTTTGGTAAGTTTTACCGCGTGATTGTGCAGGCAGATGTGGAATACCGTGCAGATCCCGAATCAATAAACAACGTTTTCGTAAAGAACAACCAGGGCGAAATGGTGCCGGTAAATGGCCTCGTGAATCTGCAAAGGGTTTATGGACCTGAAACCGTAACCAGGAATAACCTGTTCAATGCGGTTAGCATTAATGGTATGACGAAACCCGGGTACAGTTCGGGCGACGCCATCAAAGCCATTGAGGAAGTAACTCAAAACTATCTTCCGAGAGGATACTCTTTTGAATACGCAGGTATGACGCGCGAAGAAATCGGTGCGGGATCGCAAACGGGCCTGATCTTTTTGCTGAGTATTGTATTTGTGTATTTCCTCCTGGCCGCGCAGTATGAAAGTTATATCCTACCATTTGCCGTAATTCTTTCGGTACCAACAGGTATACTTGGTGTTTTCTCGTTCATCGGATTTTCAGGAATTGAGAACAACATATATGTGCAGGTGGGTCTGATCATGCTTGTGGGATTGCTCGCTAAAAATGCGATACTGATTGTGCAGTATGCACTGATGCGGCGACGGGCGGGGATGGATATCGTTGCCTCTGCGCTGGAAGCTGCAGAGTTGAGATTACGCCCGATCCTCATGACGTCATTCGCCTTCATCGTGGGATTGTTACCATTAACATGGGCAAGCGGCGGATCAGCGTTAGGTAACCGCTCTATTGGCATCAGTGCCATAGGTGGAATGCTGACAGGAGTAACGCTGGGTGTATTTATCATCCCCGTGTTGTATGTGATATTCCAATACCTGCACGAGAGAATAAATGGTAAACCTAAACAATATGTACCTGCAGCATTGCAGGAGTAAACTATAGAACGAATTTTATGAACATTCAAAGGATTTTGTTCGCAGCAACTTTGCTACTTGTTGTAATGTCGTGCAATGTTGGTAAAAAATACCAGCAGCCCGAACTGGAACTGCCTTCAACATTTAACCAGGATTCTACAGGCGATACAACCAGCATAGCAAGTATTTCCTGGAAGGAATACTTTACAGATTCCACACTTCAACACCTGATCGACACAGGAATTGTTTACAATCATGATTTGCTTATTGCCGTTAACCGTATGGACCAGGCAAGAAGGAGATTGTCGCAATCAAAATTACTCCAGTTGCCATCGGCTGACTTCCAGGTAACGGCGCAGTATAACCGGCCGTCAAAGAACAGCTTAAATGGTATTAGTGCAAACAGCTTTTTGGGCAAAAGCCACATCGAAAATTACCTGGCTGTATTTAGTTTGTCGTGGGAAGCAGACATATGGGGTAAAATCAGGGGACAACAGGTGGCAGCTGCTGCAGATTACATTCAGACAGAAGAAGCAACTAAAGCTGTGCAGACGCAATTGGTTTCAGACATTGCACAGGGTTACTTCAATCTCCTGATGCTGGATGAACAGTTGGAAATTGCAAGAAAGAATCTGCTGCTGAGCGACAGCTTTGTGCTGGCCACACGCATGTTGAAAGATGCAGGTATGGTCAGCCAGCTCGCCATTGAACAGGCTGAGTCGCAGCGCCAGTCAACAGCTTTGTTGGTGCCGCAGATTGAAGAAGACATTGCCTTGCAGGAAAATGCCCTGCAACAATTAACGGGCAATTTACCCGGAACACTTCGGCGTGAAAGGCCGCAGGGTTTGATGATGAGTGAAAATGCAGGTGCCGGTGTACCGGTGTCACTGGTTAGTCGCCGTCCTGATGTAAGAGCTGCGGAAATGGCACTTGTCGCCGCAAATGCAAGGGTGGGAGTGTCGAAGGCTAACATGTATCCTGCTTTGACGCTTACTGCAGGAGGGGGTCTTGAAACATTTACTGCGAGCAACTGGTTTAATATTCCGGGATCGTTGTTCGGGCTTGCGGCTGGCAGTGTGTTGCAGCCGGTTTTCAGACGCAATGAATTGAAAACTGAATTTGAAGTTGCGAAACTCGAACGCGAGCAGGCGGTGATCCGTTTCCGGCAACAGGTGTTAATTGCAGTTAAAGAAGTAACTAATGCATTGGTGTCGATCGATAAACTTGAAGAACAGAAACGCATAGCGGTAGCGCAGGTGGATACATTGGAAACCGCGTCGCGCAACGCACGTTTATTGTTTGGAAGCGACCTGGCTACCTATCTTGAAGTGATCACGGCCCAGGGCAATTCACTGCAGGCGCAGTTAAACCTTGCTATGATAGAGCGTGCACAACTTGGCGCAAAAGTGGAATTATACCGGGCATTGGGAGGTGGATGGTAGACTTTATTCATGCCACATCGCACATTGGAGGTCTTACGCGCGCTTAGCAGGTTGTTATGGCAATATTTATATCTTTAATAATATTTGCCTGAAACACAAACTGCTTTTCGATGCCAAGACTAACATTGCTATTACTGCTGCTGGGTTTAATTGTCCTGGAAATTATTGGTGTGTATTTCATCATGCCATTTCCGGGAAGCCAGCAATCAGATTCACTTCCTTTTGCATATTGGATCCACAACTATGCCGTGTGGATTCGTATTGCGTTGATAGTTTTAATTCTTGTCCTTGTTGTCAGCAACTTTAAAAAGATGCGCGCCGCATGGCGCGTGGTTTTTGTTTTATTGGCTCTATTCTGGTCGGTGGTATTTTATTATGCCAATTTCCGTTTTCGTGCAGATAGAATGTTTGTGCAGCCCGGTAAAAAAGAATTTGCTGATGCAGCAAATAATAAAGTGCCACCGGAAAGATTGGTAGTTGGTGTTTCGATAAATGGAGAAACCAAAGCCTACCCCATTCAGATAATTGGCTATCATCACCAGGTACGCGATACAGTGGGCAACACGCCTGTAATGGTAACTTACTGTACGGTATGCAGGACGGGCAGGGTATTCAGTCCCTTTGTAAATGGAACTAATGAAGAATTCCGGCTGGTAGGAATGGATCATTTTAATGCCATGTTTGAGGATCATTCCACCGGCAGCTGGTGGCAACAGGCAACCGGTATTGCGGTGGCAGGTAAGTTAAAAGGACAGTCGCTGGTAGAAATACCTTCACAGCAAAGCACACTTGCATCGTGGCTTCAACGACATCCTTCAACATTGATTCTGCAACCTGACACGAATTTCAATAAACGATACAATGGCCTTAAGGATTTCGACAACGGCACAACAGAGGACGCACTTGAAAAACGCGATTCTGCTTCCTGGCAATTTAAGTCGTGGGTGGTTGGGGTGCAACTCGCAGATAAGTCGCGCGCATACGATTGGAATATGCTGGTAGAAAGGCGGATCATCAGTGATTCCCTGGGTTCGACGCCCTTGATCGTTACCCTTGAAAATGACACAGCCACTTTTCATGTTTTAAGCAGGAACACAT
>JAFAGE010000409.1 GCA_023423015.1 Bacteroidota bacterium | reverse complement strand
GTGGAAAAGTTGTCGAGTACTCGCACAAAGCCTGCACCATGGTCCATGAGGTATTCAACGATGTTTGAACCGATAAAACCGGCTCCGCCTGTCACCAGGAAGGAATTGTTGCTCAGGCTTCCCTGATGAAATTTGTTGATGTACATAAGATGTGTTTAAGGTTTAATCACTTTATGGCCGGGTGTGGCTGCACACTCTCCATACTTTCTTTTTCAATATTCTGTTTGTCGATATTTGCAGTAAGTACATATCCAAAACTGGGGAGATAAACTTCAACGGTTTTGTTGTGAACGCGTACCACGCTTCCGCGCATGTTCATGAGCGGACCACCGGTTACGCGGATACGGTCGTTAACCGATACTTCCACTTTCTTCACCTCGATATCACGGTATTCGTTGTTGAAGCGTTTGATGATGTCGATTTCTTCGTCGCGGATCACAGCTGGTTTGCCAAGGAAAGAAACTACAGATACAACACCGTAAACCTGTTTCACCAGCGACATTCCTTTTGCATCTGTTCGTACAAAGACGTACGATTTGAATAGCGGAGTAGCAATAACTTTTTTGCGGTCGCTCCATTGCCTCACGTGTTTTTGCATCGGGCAATAAGCTTCAAATCCGAGATCACTGATTAATCCGGCAACCTTTTTTTCCCAGAAAGGTTTAGTGTAAAGAGCGAACCAGGCAGAACTACTATTCATCATTTATTCATCGTTAATTATTCAATGGTCACGCACAGCGATGCCGAAAAGAAAGGCAAAGGTTTCCTTCCCTTACTCACATCGGTGGAGAATAAGGTCAATATGGAAGGTTAACAATAAACTGCCGGCTACCATAGGATAGCTACACTCGGCAATGTGTTTTTACAGGAATTGACTTGCAGGTTGGAACTAGACAGTTAGTTTCTCAAGGAAGGAGTGGTGCAAGCGATAAGAAAATGAAGGATTGCAGTTGTTAACATAGCTTCCGCTACTCCCTGTCACATCCGGTGCCAGGTAAAAGAAAAAAGCAATAGACAACAACATCTGATCATCATAGAATAATGGAACGTAAAGGTGGAACAAAATAAAAGTGGAATTTTTTCCATTAATAACCATTAAACTTTCTGTGGGAATTAAATAGTGCAATAAAAAAATCCGACACACATGTGCCGGATTTCTTCCACTGTTTTCTTTCTGATTGAAATACTATTCACCTCCACCCTGACGAGGACGACGATTCAGGTTGAACGGAGTTTGTCCTTTCGGAGGATCTGTTACGTCTATTACTTCTACATCAAATATGAGATTCTCATACGCTTTGAATGGTGCTCCCTGGGGTGCATTCGGTCCGTATGCAAGCATAGAGGGGATATACATCCTGGCTTTGCCTCCTTTGTTCAGTAAACGCAAACCATCATCCCATCCTTCAATGGCGCCGCGCTGGCCGATTACAAAAACAAACGGTTCGGTGTGGCCGAATGTTGAATCCAGGTTGCTGTCGAATACGGTTCCGCCAAAGGTTTCACCCTTGTACATTACGTGAACAGCTTTTCCGGAATCCACTTTTGGTCCCTGTCCTTGTTCTTTGATTTCAACGAAAACACCTTTGGTGCTTTTTTCAGCCTTGATGTTTTTGTCGGCCAGGTATTTTTCGATGGTCTTTATTTCTTCCGACTTTTTGTCTTCAAGTTGTGCAGTCTGGTCTTTCCTCACGTCTTCTTCAGATTTGAAGATGTCGAGTACTTTAATCGACAGCATGAACTTGTCGCCTGCCTTGATAAACGGAGGCAATTGTCCCTGTTTTTTCTGCAGGCTGTCAGCCAGCATTACGATTACCGCGCTATCGCCTTTTTTCAGTTTATCGAACACTTCAGCAGGATTGTAAACATCGCCTACGCTGTCTACCTGGGCGTATGTAGGCAGACCGTCGAAGCTCGATGAAAGCACTGAATCCTTTCCGTTGCTGGAAACTTTCTGAGTAAAGTGCACTTTCAGGATTTCGCCTTTTTGTGCGGTAGGACCTTCTCCTTTGGAGATGATCTTATACATGAGACCACTCTTAGTGCGTTTGAATCCTCCTCCCGAACAAGCGCCAGCCACCAGGGTAACCAATACCGCAAGGAGAAGTGATGTAGTTGTTTTCATTAATTCTTATTTGATTTACTGTAAAATGTCGCCGTTTTCTTTCATAGCGAGCTTAAACTGCTCTACGGTTTTTTCGAGGCTTTCGGAGCTTCTTCCACCGGAAGCGCTGTAATGTCCACCGCCATTAAAATATTTTCTCGCAAACGTATTTACGTCGAACCCGCCTTTGCTGCGGAAGCTCCATTTACGTTCTTCGTCGCGGTCAATTACCAGCGCGGCCAGCTTAATTCCCTGTATGCTCAGGGGATAGTTAACCAGCCCTTCTGTATCGCCTGTCTTAATTTGGAAACGCAGAAGATCTTTCTTCGAAATGGCAATTAAAGCAGTGTTGTATTCATAAAACACCTCCATGCGGTTCATCAGTACATGCCCGATAAAGCGCAGGCGGTTTTCCAGGAAGTTGTCGTAGATGTTTTCATGAACCTTTGCATGTTCGAGACCCCTTTCTTTCAGGAAAGCCACCATATGGTGTACAGAGGCGGTGGTGGATGTGAAACGGAAAGAACCGGTATCGGCCATCACCCCGGCATACAAACACTCTCCAATGATCGTGCTTATTTTATCCTGGTGACCTGATTGTACAATGAAGTCATACACCATCTCGGCCGTTGAGCTCTTCGCCGTATCGCTGATCCCGTAATCGAAATGGGCGGTATCGGGTTGCTGGTGGTGATCGATCAATATTCGTGTGCCTTTGAACTCGTATAATTTTGGCGCGAGGTTCTTTGTGCGCGTAAAAACGTTAAAATCGAGGCAAAACACCCAATCTGCCGCACTAAGGGCATCAACAGCTTTCTGGGTCGATAGTTCAAAGTCAATTACTTCATTGCTGGCCGGCATCCAATTGAGCCAGGCAGCCCAGTTGGTTGGCGAAATTACGGTCACTTCATGCCCGAGCGCAGTAAGAAAATGGTATAAACCAAGCGAAGAACCCATTGCATCGGGGTCTGGCTTCTGGTGGGTGGTAATTACTACTTTCCTGGGCGCTGTTAAGAGGGGGAATATTTCCTGAACCGGTTTCATCAAAACGTGCGCAAAGTTGCACAAATAATGCCCAATTGCCAATTTTCTTATGTTAATCATCAACTATTTCTACCTTTGCGCCCAAATTGAAAATACATGAGCAACCGTACGTTTACCATGATCAAACCCGATGCTATGAAGAACGGGCATGCAGGCGCGATCATCGACAGGATTATAAAAGAAGGATTCAGGCTGGTAGCCCTCAAATTGACGAGACTGAGTGAAGAAAAAGCAGGTGAGTTCTACGCAATTCACCGCGAACGCCCGTTTTATGGCGAACTGGTGCAGTTTATGAGCAGCGGGCCCATCATTGCAGCTATCCTGGAAAAGGAAAATGCTGTTGCTGATTTCAGGAAATTGATTGGTGCTACAGATCCTGCTAAAGCCGACGCGAACACCATTCGTAAGCTGTATGCTGCCTCAGTGGGCGAAAATGCTGTACACGGCAGCGACAGCGATGAAAATGCTAAGATTGAAGGAGATTTCTTTTTCAGCGGACTTGAAAGGGTTTAAGCACCGAAAGCCATAAATTTATACATCATGCAGAAACCAATGGTAGGCATTATAATGGGTAGCGACAGCGATTTGCCGGTGATGAAAGCAGCGGCAGATCTTCTAACTGAATTTAACATCCCTTATGAGCTTACCATTGTGTCTGCACATCGAACTCCTAAAAGAATGATCACTTATGCCACCAACGCCCGCAAACGCGGCATCAGGGTGATCATTGCAGGCGCCGGCGGCGCCGCGCATCTCCCCGGCATGGTAGCTTCGATCACTGCATTACCGGTAATCGGTGTTCCCGTAAAATCGTCAAACTCCATCGACGGCTGGGATTCTATCCTATCCATTCTACAGATGCCCAATGGTATTCCCGTGGCAACCGTCGCCTTAAATGCCGCGAAAAATGCGGCCATCCTGGCTGCAAGCATCATCGGCACATTCGATGAAACCGTTGGCAATAAATTGGAAGAATACAAAAAACAAATGGAAAAGGAGGTACTGCAAAAAGCTGAAAAGGTAAAGTCGCAGGGCTTCAACAACACATTCGACGAGTAGCCATCGCGAGGGTTCTATTCTTTCACTACCAGTATGGTAAACTCCTGCTCCAGTGCAGGTGAGTGTTCATATACCGCCTTAATGAAATTGCTGCCCCATTTTGCATAGTAGGGCATAAAATTATCTACCCTTTCCTGCAGGCTGCCGTTAGGAAAAAATTCGCGCTTAATGGCAGCCAATTGCCTGCCGGCATCTTCATACTTTCTCTTTTCGGCGCGCAATAGTTTTTTCTCCAGCTCCTGCAAGGGTTTAATAGCCCGGGTCTGTAATGCTGCCACGTGCACAGTGAGTGAATCATCCACCTGGCTCGCAACAGATTTCAAACGGTCGTAATAATTTTCGGCGTGGGTAATTTCTTCGGCTAATGAAAGCTGCCGCGATGACTGCTGTTTAACGAGTTCATTCAACAAATCGGTTTCTGAACGGAAAATATCAGTGATGGACAAACGAAGTCTTTCGATGCGCTGCTTCCATTTTTCAGTGATCACCAGAAACGAATTACGGACCACCAGAACCGGGTACGGCACACTATATAATTTAAACACGCCTTTCAGTTCCAGCCAGTATGCCAGCTCTCCCCCACCACCAATAAATGCGATGCCCGGAAGCAGGCTTTCCTGCATCAATCCACGCAGAATAACATTCGGACTGAATCTCTCAGGATGCTGATGCAATTCCTGCATCAATTCTTCTTTTGTGAAGCTGATTCCGGTCTCAACTACCTGCCAGGTGTTATCTTTCTTTTCGATGCGTTGCCGGATATTGTCTTTCAGATAAAAGAGATTTATCTCGCGCGGATTTGCCTGCACCTTGAAATGCTGCGCCAGGTTTTCGATTGCCTGGCTAACTACGCCGTTACATCGGTGATTAAACAACTCATCTTCAAACACCCCAATCATTGCCCGCTTAACTTCTGCATTATCGGGAATAAATACAATGAGTCCATATTCACTGAAGAGGCTATGAATAAGTTTGAACGTTGCAGTTTGAATATCCGGGCTGTTCAGATAACATTCACGTATCAGCTTCATGAGTTCTTCGCCATGCGGCTGAACCAGTAATTCCCCTTCAATCCGGTTAATCACTTTGTCAAGACCTTTGGTATTCATCCGGCCGATCGCGCCTGTTTGCTGTGTTTGCCAGGCAACTTTTTCACCACTCATGTAGATGTGGCCAAGTTCATCGAGGTCGGCATCTTCAGAACCCATGTAAAACACAGGAACGAATTTTTTTCCCGAAAACTGTTTAGAAAGCTCTTCAGCGAGTTTTATGGTGTGAAGAATCTTATATACAAAAAACAGGTTACCTGTGAATATGGCAGGTTGGTGAGCGGTGGTAACAGCAAACGTGTTCTCGTCCGGAAGTAAATCAATACTTTGCTCAACCGCTGGAGAGGGTGATTCTGCTTTGTATTGCGAGCGTAGCACCTCCACGAGCAATTTCCGGTTGGTGGGAAATTCTTTTCGTTGCTGTATTGCTGCAGCTATCCCTTCAAACGTGGGGGGATGATGATAGAACTGCTTCAGTTGTTCATCACCGTTTATGTATGCCGAAACTATGTTGGTGAAGTATCCCGTTTCCCCGTAAGACAGTCGAGTAGATGTACAGTCCATATTCCCTATAAAAATAGCTACTCTGCCGTAGCAGGTTCGGGCTTTCGTTTTTTTTAACCTTATTGTAACTGGTATGCTACAACACTATTGCGGAAAAACGTGGGCACGTAAACAATCTTGTTTTTTGCATCGTAACCAATGTCTGCCGAGTTGATCTTCTGATCACGGGTATCAAGCAGCTTTTCGCTGGAGCCATCACCCTTTACATAGTAAATCACACCTTCCCAGCCTGAAACGATAAATTCATCGCCCTGTACATTTTCAACACCGTCGGTATGACCTTCGAGGCCTTCGGCGAGTTTCTGAAGCTGGTTGTTTACCACTTTGTTGAAAGTGCCGTTGTCGAGCACATAAATTTCTTTATTGTACACCAGCAAACCATTGGGCCCCTGCAGATCCTGCAGGAATACAGAAGGTTTGCCCTTAGATATTTTATGAACCATTTTGGTTTGCGAATCCGACACGTAAACGTTGCCATCGGCATCTGCAGCCACGTCGTTCAAGAATTTCGCTCCTGCAATTTTCACCCTTCCGGTGATTTTACCAGAGCGGATATCGATTCCCACTACTTCGTCTACATCCGCTACCCACAATGTATTTTTGACCAGTGCCATTCCTTTCGGGGCGTTTAAGCCTGTCACCCATTCAGCAGCTATCACCTTACCATCGAGACCAACCTTACCAATTGAACCTTTTCCATCTTTTCCATCCGGTGCTCCATCGATATTCGACACATACAGCACCTGGTTGTTTCCATCAAACAAAACCGATTCCGGAACCTTAAGCGTTGAATCGCTTTCCCACTTTTTTACAAGCTGATGCTGAGCCACAGCCGAAAACGCAACGAATGTAAACGCCAGCAAAAACAATGATTGTATGAATCGCATATGACGAGTTGTTTTTTTCAAAGTTAGGGATTTGGCATAGTTTCTTTCAACTTTCACCTTTCACCGCTCACTTAACAGAAAACCTATAGCTTGTAGTTTGACTAAACGTTTCCCCTGGCCTTAAAATCGTTGTTGGGAATTGTGGTTGATTGGGTGAGTCGGGGAAATGTTGTGCTTCGAGGCAGAGGCCGGCATGTTTTACGTATTTGATGCCATACTTACCGGTTAGAGTTCCATTCAGAAAGTTTCCTGAATAGAATTGAACGCCGGGCTCGGTGGTGTACACTTCCATGACTCTGCCGGAGCCTGGATGGTGCAGAGTGACTGCTAATTCGGGACCAGAGCCACCCTTCTTTTTCAATACATATGTGTGATCGTAACCGCCGGCCACTTTCGAGATGTCTGTTCCAATAGCCATGGGTGTACTGAAGTCCATTGCCGTACCTTTTACCGGTTCAAGTTCTCCGGTTGGTATTAATTCATTATTCACCGCAACAAAGCTGTCGGCATTAATCATGATTTCATGGGCAAGAACAGTAGAATCCCTGCCTGCCGAGAGATTGAAATAGGAATGATTGGTAAGATTTACCGCTGTTGCTTTATCTGTTGTGGCAGAGTAGTCGATTTTCAATTCGTTGTTTGGAGTGAGTGTATACGTTACGGCTACTGAAAGATTTCCGGGGAAACCTTCCTCGCCGTCTTTGCTGGTGTAGGTGAATTTCACGGATGTGTCGCCGGCAAGTAACTCTCCTTTCCAGAATTTCTTATTGAATCCTTCGAGACCTCCATGTAGTGTATTGCCATTATTATTCACGGGCAACTGGTATTTGTTGCCATCGATGCTGAAGCGGCCTTCGGCAATCCTGTTGGCATAGCGGCCGGTGATGCAACCAAAAAATGGATTTTCTTTTGAGAGATAACCCGGCAAAGAATCAAAGCCGAGCACTACGTCTTCGAGCTTTCCATTGCGGTCTGGTACAAATATATTTGTGATGGTACCGCCATAATTAATCAATTTCACTACCATCCCTGCCTGGTTGGTCAACGTGTATTGCATTATATCCTGAGCTTCGAAAGTTCCGTATTTTTCCTGCGTTGCAGATGCTGTTTTAGTGCTCATAGTATCTCCTGTTGAGTTTTGCGTTGCGTTTTCCGAGGGCCCGCCGCATGCGGAGAGAATAAAAAATCCTGCCACAGCCAGGGTAGCAATAGTAGTTGAAATTTTCATACAGCAATTAAGATTGGTTAAGCCGTTACTAATTCTCCTTCCAGATCGTAGTCGTATGCTTTCGTGATCTTTACCTGCACAAATTCTCCGATTGGCAATTTGCTTGTGGTGTTAATGATCACTTCGTTGTCTACTTCCACGCTATCAAATTCGGTTCTGCCCAGGTATCGTCCTGCTTCTTTTTTATCAACCAGCACCCTGAACGTTTTTCCAAGTTTCTCCTGGTTCTTTTCGAGCGAAATCTGCTGCTGTACCTCCATCACTTCACGCGCCCGTTCTTCTTTTTCTTCCTGAGGTATGTTGTCTTCCAGTATGTAAGCACCTGTGTTTTCTTCGTGGCTATACGAAAATATGCCTACGCGGTCGAACCTGTGCAATTCCAGGAACGATTTTAATTCTTCCACATCGTTACGCGTTTCGCCGGGAAAGCCGGCAATAAGTGTAGTTCGTAAACAAATTCCCGGAATCTTTTCGCGAATGGCATACACCAGTTCATCCATTTCTGCACGGGTTATCTGCCGGCGCATTGCTTTGAGCATATTGTCGCTCGCATGCTGAAGCGGCATGTCGAGGTAGTTGCAGATATTGCTGCGGTCACGCATCACATCCAGAATTTCGAGCGGAAATTTCGATGGATATGCATAATGCAAGCGGATCCACTCCAACCCCTGCACGTCGGCAAGACGGTACAGCAGATCCGGCAACATTCTTTTTTTGTAGATGTCGAGCCCGTAATAAGTAAGCTCCTGTGCAATGAGCATGATTTCTTTAACGCCCATCCTCACTAGTCTTTCGGCTTCTTTCACCAGGTCTTCAATTGGCCGGCTGATGTGTTTACCGCGCATCAGTGGAATAGCGCAGAATGAACAGGTGCGATTACAGCCTTCGGAAATCTTGAGATATGCATAGTGGCTCGGCGTGGCCAGCAGCCGCTCCCCTACCAATTCGGCGCGGTAATCTGCATTGAGTTGCCTGAGCAACCCCTGCAATTCCATTGTACCGAAAAAAGCATCTACCTCGGGGATCTCTTCTTCAAGGTTGTTGCGATATCGTTCACTGAGACAGCCGGTAACAAAAACCTTATCGAGCTTACCGCTTTTCTTCAAATTCACCTGGTCGAGGATGGTGTTGATCGACTCTTCCTTTGCCTTGTCGATAAAGCCGCAGGTGTTCACCACAACAATGTTGTGATCGAGGCGGCGGTTTTCGTGCACAACGTCGATGTCGTTCGCGGCCAACTGCCCGCTCAACACTTCACTGTCCACCATATTCTTGCTACACCCAAGCGTAATAATATTGACCTTATCTTTTTTTAACGAACGCGTTTTCATAACCGGGGGCAAAGGTAGATTTTATATTTGGCAGATGGCAGGTGGGAGATGGCAGAAGGCAGGTGATAATCAGAACGGAGATCGGGGAGCGGAGCGCGAATACTTAATTGGCTTTCTTCGTTCTCCGTTCTCCGTTCTTGCGCAGGGTCTTTGCTTAGAAAGTAAATCTCACCCCAAGTCCTCCCCAGCTTCTGAATTCGGGATCGGATAGAATGGTGAAGGAAGGCTGCCAGTCGAGGCTGATATTAAGTGGAGCGCCATTAATCTTATAATCAAGACCTATTACACCGTCGATACCAAGGTCGAGGCGATTGTCTTCATCATTAAAGAGCCTGTCGGCCCAGCGGTTGTTGTAAAAGCCAAGGTGAGCACCCGGACCTACAT
>JAFAGE010000369.1 GCA_023423015.1 Bacteroidota bacterium | reverse complement strand
GACCATCAATAATGCCATTATCAATTGCATTTCGCAACGAAATGTCAACGAGCCCGCTTGCACCAAGATCGCGGCAGGTGGTGAATCCCGCCAATAAAGTCCTTTTTGCGTATATGTGTGCGATGATGGCAACATCTACCGGTGTTTTGCGGAAAATGTCCGCGTAGTAATCACCACTTGGTTGAACAGTAAGATGAGTATGGCAGTCGATCAATCCCGGCATCACCGTGGCCGAAGAGAGGTCAATTACCCTGGCATTCTTTGGAATCTGTACAGATGAACCCACGTCTGTGATCACATTACTATCAATCCGGATAACCTGGTTGGTAAGTACGGTTCCTTTCTCCACGTCCACCAAACGTCCGGCCTTAATAATTACCGGTTGCGAGAACCCCTGAAACGAGATGAACAATGCTGCTGCAAGAGCTAATGTTGAAAATTTCATAGCTGAAATTAAGCACTGCTTGTAATTCGTCAAGAAACACAAAGGTGGAAAACTTGTGCATGGACGTTATCAACCGAAAAATCTTCGGTGATTCCAATAATTTTTCCTGTTAAAGGGTGTTCCGACCCTCGTCCGGGAATGGCGTATGATAAGGTGCATCTACATGAGTCACAATAATGTACAAGTAAACTCTTATTGCTGCTTCGATGTGACTACTTACAGAAAAATTGACTTTTTGCAAGCCTTTTTCCCCAAGCAGGCCAAAAAGTTTCACATTTTTTTTGGCATCATTTTAGTTGAAGTCGACTGTTAATCTATCCTTTACTCCGAAACGCTCTGATTCATGAATGTCAAAAACCAACTGCTGCTGGCGGGCTGTGTGCTTCTTTTTTTTACTTCATGCCATAAGGAATTGGCTTTACCCGAAGAAGACTCAATCACTGCCGAACCTGTTGCCAGCGATGCTGTAGTAGAAACTACCCCCGCTGTCTGGACCAGTGTAAAGATGAACGTTAACTCAAACGTTGCCGGTTTCTGGCAAGGCGTACCAGCTAAGTATAGCCAGAACCCTTCAAAGTACTACCCGCTCATTATTTTTATCCATGGAATCGGTGAATTGGGAACAAACCTTGGCCGCATGAACTGCTGCGGTTTACCTAAACACCTTCGCTACGGAACATTTCCCGCAAAATTCAGAATCAATGGCGTTGATCATTCTTTCATAGTAATGGCGCCACAGTTCAAAGTGCGCCCTTCTGCAGCACAGATTCAATCGGTGATTGATTTCACTAAGAGAAGATTCAGAATCGATGCTTCGAGAATTTACATCACGGGCTTGAGTATGGGTGGTGGTTCTACCTGGGATTATGCATCAGTGTATGGACAAAATGCAGCTGCCATCGTTCCTGTTTGCGGCGGAACACGACCAACAACAACCCTTGCAGCAAACATCGCAAAGAAAAACCTTCCGATATGGGGCATCTATTCGAGTTCCGATAAAGTTGTTCCAGCACAATGGGGACGCGACTTTATCAATTGGATCGATGCAAGAAATCCCTCTTATGCATCGAAAACAAAATTGACAGTATGGAGCGGCCTTTCTCACAACTCTACATGGTGGAAAGCGTTCGATCCAAAAACAAAAGTTGACGGATACAGCATTTACGAATGGATGCTGTTTTACAAACGTGGCAGCTCTTCAAATGTATCTCCGACTCCCACGCAGCCCGACAATGAACCCACTACCCCTACACCGTCTACAGGAAATAAGCTGCCTGTTGCACGTGCCGGTGCCGATAAAACCATTTACCTGAGCCAGGGCATCAATCGTGTTACCCTCGATGGTTCCACGTCAACCGACCCGGACGGTTCAATTACAAAAGCAGTATGGACGAAAGTGAGCGGACCATCCGCCAACATCTATCCTTTTGCTTTCGGTAAATCGTATGCAGCTCAGCTGCAGGAAGGCAGCTATGTATTTAAACTCACAGTTACAGACAATAAAGGCGGAGTTGCAAGCGACCAGGTAAGCGTTATTGTTAAACGAACTGCATCGTCTCCAACACCATCACCAACAACAACAGCAAATAAAGCACCTGTTGCTAAAGCCGGCCCCGACCAGACACTCTACCTGAGCCAGGGAATTAACAGGGCCACACTCGATGCCAGCGCATCATATGATCCTGATGGAACAATTTCGAGAATTGTCTGGACCAAAGTAAGCGGACCGTCAAGCAATCTTTATCCGTTTGCATTCGGTAAAACATATTCAGGACAAATGTTTACCAAAGGCACATATCAATTTAAGGTTACTGTTGTTGACAACAAGGGTGCAACTGCAGCAGACTACGTGTACGTTTACGTGAAATAGTTTTTTAACCTCCAACAGCATACAGACCCTGCATGTTTATGCAGGGTTTTTTGTGTTACAGAGTTATTCGCCGGTTCCTTGCTGTAACCTTCCAGGCGTCAATGATGCGATTGTCTTCACATACCAACGCCTCGTCGTACAAAGCCACTGTTGGGCATATGTGAAGAGGCGCTCCATACATTACATCCCCCGGTGTAAATTTTGACGAATCATCTACATGGAGAGTGAGATGCTCTTCGCTTTGCATAATTTGCTTTAATCCCGGGGCATTTAGAAAATGAACGCGGGGCATTGGGCTCTCAGAAGCAATTGCTTTATAGCCCAGGTCTGTTGTGATGGTGTGTTCGTCAACTATCGAAATCACCCGGGTAATTACAAGCGCTGCGATCTGGAAAGGTTCTTCACTGAGCATAAGCTGGTATCCCCAATCCCAAAAAACAAATGTTCCCGGACTACATTCTACCTCCCTGTGCAGGTGAGTAACAAACGTCGGCGAGCCTCCCGCAACCACGGTCATCTTTCCCCCTGATGCGTTTTCAGCATAACTTATAATCTTTTCGACCAAAGCAAATGCTGAATCGCTTTGCTGTTGACGTGTGGCCCTGTCCCGCTCTTTGATATGACCATCGTATACATGAATGCCCTTAAGATGCAACCCTGCAGATGCGAGAACAGCGTCGATGACAGACATAGCCCGCGTTGCTCCTGCTCCCGTCCTGTTCATGCCGCTATTAACGTCAACAAACACATTTGCCCGCAATCCATGTGGTTCCGATTCCTTCGAAAGTTGCCCCGCGATCGATTCGTCGTCAACGACACAGCTGAATGTTGTTGCCGGAAATTGTAAAATGAGGCTAATAAATCGTTTAATCTTTGGACCTACCGGCTGATAAGCAAGCAGAACATCCGGAGCATTTATTGAGGCGAGCATTTCTGCTTCTGCGATCGTGGCACATTTAAACTTCGTGATGCCCTTCTCAAGCATCATGGCACATACTTCTGCAATCTTGTTTGTCTTGACGTGAGGCCGGAGCAGGGAAAGATCTGACATGCGCGCCGCTGCGCGGCTGATATTCTCAACAATCCTGTCTTTATATAATACCAGGCATGGAGAATCGTATTCCGATATATTTTCAATTTCGTACCAGGGAGCATTCAAATTGTTACGGTTGACCAGGTAAAATTAGATTCATTTCCATGCGTTCCGCAAAAAACGGAGCCAGTTTTCGTGGAAGATATTTTTTACATCCTGAGCCGAGTATCCTCTTTTCAATAACAGGGACTTCAGCTTCTGCAGATCAGAAATATCTTCGAGGTCATAAGGTGATTGTTCTTTACCATAAGCGCCGTCCAGATCGCTGCCAATAGCCACATGAAGACTATTCCCGGCAAGCTGGCAGATATGATCGTAGTGATCAATAAGCTTTTCGAGGTTCACTCCTCGTCTATAAGGATCGTCTTTACCCCGAACCCAATCGTTGGTAAGCATCCACGTATCAAGCACGCCACCGATCACAGATCCCCGATCAACCAGTTGCTTTATCTGGTCGTCGGTAAGTTGGCGCTGGTTATTCACCAATGCGCGGCAATTATGATGACTTGCCCAAACGGGTCCCTTAAAAATGGAAAGTGCCTCACTGAATCCCTTATCAGTGAGATGTGTTGCGTCAAGTATCATATTGAGCCTGTCCATTTCACGCACCAGTTCTCTTCCTTCGGCGGTAAGAGGGCCGCTCATTCCTGTTCCGGGCGCATAGCGGCCGGGGCCATAATGTGCCGGTCCACATGCACGCAAGCCGTATTCGTACGCCTTTTCGAGGTACGATAGGTCAACAAGAGAATCTGCGCCTTCCAGGCTCAGGATATATCCGATAGTTTTTCGGCCGTCATGGTTGCTATTCCAGTACTCGAGATGTTCTTCCAGCTGAGCGAGATTGGTGATCTGCTTCATCTCACCCTGGGCCTCCATGGCGCGGTACCATGCAATCTGCGCCTGCGTGATGGCCCAGGCAATTTCAGGAGAGTTCCACCCCGGCAGTTCACTTCCGAATCGAACATACCTCGCGATCTGTGTTGCCACCACCACACCCACATTGCCTTTACGAAGCTCTGGCAGGCAAACGGTGTTTTTTCCCCGGTCAGGTTTGTCGGCGAGGTGCTTTTCACGTTCCCGGATATCCTTCACCGTTAGTTTAAGATCGCGGTTCCATTCAATGGCATTCATGGCCAGGTCGAGGTGACAATCGAATATAAATTCCGCGTCTTCGCTCATTTCGAAGGAATTTTTGCGATGGCGTCTATCTCTACCTTAATTCCATTACCAAGCACCGACTGCACCGTAGTGCGTGCTGGCTTGATGCCTTTGAAATACGATGCATATACTGCATTGTACCTGTCAAAATCTTTGATGTCGCTCAGGTGAACGGTACATTTCACAATGTCATCAAGGGTGCAACCGGCAGCTTCGCATATCCGCTGAACATTATGCAAGGTGAGATGGGTTTCATGTTCTATATCACCCAACACAAATTTCCCCGTTTTGAAGTCGATTGGACCTTGTCCGCTCACATACAACCAGCCGTCTATGGCAACGCCTGCGGAATATGCACCGGTTGAAAAGTTTTTGTCTGCTTTGTCGGGATGAACAATTTCCTGCTTTGCCATAATTTATTTTTTTTGTTTTTCTTTCAATTTCTTCTTTACAACGTCTGCGGGATATTTTAGTGCGAGCTTCCTGATCTCATAGCTGAATTCATGGAAAGTCTCATCCCATAATTTCGCTTCCTCAGGTGTATACTCATAAAATCCATGAGCATTTGCAACGCCACGGCCGCCGGCCTTCACAATATCATCAATCAGTTTCGGAACTTTTGTACTGTTATCCAGTGTCGGGAAGAGGTCTTTCATCACGTTATGATATGCCGGCACCCCGGTAAGATCCATCCAGCGAAACAAACCCACCAACGTCATCCAGTATCCGGCATTATTACGACATGCGCGATCAACATCTTCTACTGTGGCAAATCCATTTTCAACCAGGTAAAAGGCTTCGCGGTACATGGCGTACATCAGGCGGTTTGTAATAAACCCACGAATATCCTTTCGCACCAATGTAGGCTCTTTGCCCCATTGATGAGATAGTTCATATAAGTATTCTCCTTTGGTGACATCGCTTAGCTCACCGCAGATGACTTCAAGGAACCGCGTTGTATGCGAAGGTTCCGCCCAGTGCAATCCAAAAAATCTTTCAGGTTTTCTTGTTAAACGCTGGAGCTCGCTGATCGGAATAGCCGAAGTGTTGCTCGCCAGCAAAGCATCATCGCTTATGTACTTTTCAATTTTTTCATACACCGATCTTTTAATCGCTTCATTCTCGATGGTGCATTCAATCACCAGCCTGCATCTTTCAAGCGCAGAATAATCTTCAGTAATGGTGAGCTGTTTAAAATACTCCTGTGGACTATTTGTAATCAGACCCTCTTCCCGCGATTTTTCAAGGTGTTCGCGGATGCGCGGTTCCGCAGTACCCATATCACTGCTGATGGGCGCCACAGCCACAACATTATGACCCGCCATCAGCAGGCAAGTACAGATGCTGCATCCCATTAATCCAAGGCCAACAACACCGACAGGAAAATCTTTTGTATCAGGCATGCTCTGGTTATTTAATTTTCAGTTGAGCCGGCAAGCGGCAATGTCGGCAAACGCGAATCGGCAAAAGGCAATTAAAAGTTTTCCATCTCGCCCTCCGTCCTACGCCCTACGCCCTGATACGTTCTCCGCTCCCCGTTCTCCGTTCTTTATTTCATTATTCACTACAACGCAACCACCTGTCCTGTTCTCACCGACTCGTCACACGCAAATGCAATACGTAAACTATTCACCGCATCCTGCACGTGATCGGTAAGATCCACATCGTTTTGAATAGCATTCAGAAAATAACGTTGCTCGCGGTTGCACAACTCCTGGTGGTCGGGTTCATCCTTCAGGTTTATCCAAAGGTCTTCTTTCACGAACTCATCTTTATTGTCGAGGTCCGCATGATGAAACCTGAGTGATTCCGTTTTTGAATGTGCTTCGATCGACGACGATTTACCTGCACCGCCTGCTTCTTTAGCTACGATAGAAACAGAGCCTTTAGGTCCAAACACATCTTTCACAAAAAACGCGGTTTCGCTAACCATTGGTCCCCATCCGGCTTCATACCATCCAACCGATCCATCTTCAAACCTGATTTGCAACTGGCCGTAATTGTAATTACTCTTTGGAATTTCTTCTGTGAGCCGTGCGCCGATAGCGCTCACCTGTACCGGCTTTGATCGCGTCATCTGGCACATCACATCAATATAGTGAACACCACAATCAACTATCGGACTGAGGCTATTCATGAGGTTCTTGTGCACCGACCACATGTAACCATGACTTTGCTGGTTCAGGTTCATCCGCATTACGAGTGGTTTACCAAGCTCTTTCGATAGTTCAATAAACTTTTCCCATGAAGGATGATGCCTGAGAATGTAACCCACCACGAGTTTTTTCCCTGCCTTTTTTGCAGCAGCAGCCACGCGTTCGGCACCTTCAACAG
>JAFAGE010000352.1 GCA_023423015.1 Bacteroidota bacterium | reverse complement strand
ATTCAGTAGGTCGCGGATCGTTACTTCCCGTTTTGCAGGCACGGTTGTGTAAGTGGTATCGGCAGCATTGAATTTATCGAGTACCTGCGGATTTTTAAACGAGTGGATATATTTTGAAACCGGATCGTCGAGCAGGAACTTACCCTCCTCGTAAAGCATCATAATTGCTACGCTGGTGATCGCTTTAGTTTGGGATGCGATGCGGAAGATTGCATTCCGTTTAAGAGGTTTACGTGTTTCCCGGTCATCGTAACCAAACGACCGATAATATACAATCTTACCGTTCCGCGCGATCAGGGCTGCAGCTCCTGCCATCGAGCCTTTCTCGATATATTCTTTCGTCATATGGTCTATCCGGTAAAGCCTGTCTTGAGAAAATTTTTGCGATTCGGGTGCGACGACTTCGAGCTTTTGGGCGCTTGCGTGTAACGAGAGTGATGTGATCACCAGTACGGCCAGGATCCTGTTCATAAATCCAGTCAATAATTTTTAAAAAGATAAAGCAATATAACTAATGAGTATACGCAAATAGCCGGCCCATTCAGGATGTTTTATGGTTTTGGTTCCTGTGATGGCAGACCGAGCTGTTTTTGAAGATTCAGATAACGTTGGTAGTGGCTGTGGCACTTTTTAATATAATCCTGAAATTCATAGTCTGTACTGCTGGCAACAAATTCAATGTCGGGGCGATAACGTTCAATAAAGGTATTTAGCTCTTCACCTCTTAGCCCCGTAAGCCTGATTATAAGCGCGCGATTAAAACGGTGGTCAATATACCGTTGTTCTTCCTCCTGCAGTAACCGGTCGCGAAAAGCGTTCATCCGTTTGTTACGCCGGAACTGAAACATACGGATGAATTCATCAATGTCGAGACCCACGCCCCCTGATGGTCCCAGGTTAATCGAACTTCCGATCCCGGGTTTCCGAAAATTGAAAGCTTTTGAGTAATCAAGACGATTTCTTATCGAATCGAGCCGGTAGTCTGGAGGTGTAATCTTAACCTCCTTCAGTTCGGTGGTGCTTACGTGAAGTGAAATTTCGAAGTTGTGGATGTTCCGTATATCCCGAACTGCGTATTTCGGTGTGGGTTTATTCAGGTAAGAGAACCAGATCGAATCAGTTTCGGGAACCACGATCGAATACCGGCCCATCGAATCTGTAGCCGTACCATATCCACTGCTGCTGAGCACGCTTACCGCTTCGAGTGGATTATATTTTGAAACGTCGAATACCCTGCCTGTAACCCGAACCTGGGCTGAGGTACGGAGAAGGCAGGCAAATAGAATTACAAAAGTTATGGTTAGCCGACGTAGCACTACTGATTTATCCCTTTTTCAATTTTCAACGCTGCTACCTGCTCAATTACGCGTGGATAATGGGCGTATTCGAGCTGGTGTATACGGGCAGCCAGAGTTTCCGGGGAATCAGTATCCGACACCGCGCAACGCTCCTGGAAAATCACGTCGCCATTATCATAATGTTCATCCACAAAATGAATGGTTATACCCGATTCCTTGTCGCCGGCTTCAATAACTGATTTGTGCACGTTCATCCCATACATCCCTTTTCCTCCATAATTCGGTAGAAGTGCCGGATGTATATTTATTATGGCATCCGGATAGGCCTTAATTAATGGTGCAGGAACTTTCCAGAGAAAGCCGGCCAGCACGATAAAGTTGATGTTTGACGCCACCAGCTCGGGTAAGTAGGCGTCGCCACGGAAAAATCTTTCTTTTTCGATCATCAGAACCGGAATATTTGCCTTGGTGGCAATGTTTATAACCCCGGCCTGGGGCCTGTTACAAACGATCAGGGTAACGCCGATGGTTTGATGATTTTTGAAGTATTCTAGAATATTTGCTGCATTGGAACCGGCGCCTGATGCAAAAACTGCAATCCTGATCATGGTCAAAACTAACGCAAAAATCGGGAGACAAATCAATGACAATAATATGACACTGGCCTGCGACCCTTTTTTCAAAAATCTTTGAAAGTGTTGAAAAACAATAAACTACCGGCCTAAAAATTTTTTCCGCATGTTGATATAATGTTAAAATCCTGACTTATTTTTGCAGCCTGTTAGCAGGAGATTTTTCCACATAATTGAATCAGATTCAACTGATATGATTGACCAACGACCAGGTGTTAAGATTCTCATCCCGCTTTTCCTCACGTTCGTACTTTTTTCAGGCAGGTTGCAGGCTCAGGATGGTGCCCAGATTTTTCAGCAGAATTGTGCCTCGTGCCATGCTATCAATAAAGATCTCACCGGTCCAAGACTGGCTGGCGTAGAAGAACGTGGTCCATGGGGTGACAGAAAACAGTTGTACGCGTGGATACACAATCCTGCAAAGTTCATGCAATCAGATCCCTACACACAGGGGCTGAAACAACAATACGGTGGTGTTGTGATGACCAGATTTCCAACACTTACCGAAAAGGAAATCGACGCGATTATAGATTATGTAAATAAGGCCGCCGCTGCTACAGCAGCAAAAGGACCAGGCGGCGCATCCTCTGGCGATCCGTCGCAGGTGAAAATGGATGAGTCGGACAGTTCCATATTATATGGTATCCTCACCCTGATCCTGGCAGTTGTTGCCCTGGTGATGCTGCAGGTGAACAGCAACCTTAAAAAACTTGCAGACGATAAAGATGGCGTTCCTTCCCAGGAGCCTATTCCATTCTATCGCAACAAAAGCTACATCACTTTAATTACCCTTATTCTCTTTGTTGTGGGTGGGTACTACGTAGTTAAAGGCGCAATCAACCTCGGTCGCCAGGATAACTACGAACCCGAGCAACCCATCTTCTACTCGCATAAAGTACACGCAGGCAATAACCAGATTAGCTGTTTATACTGCCACGGTGGTGCGTCGGAAGGAAAGCATGCAAATATTCCATCGCTAAATACTTGTATGAATTGTCACATGACGATCAGCGAGTATTCGGGCGAACAGCTGTTTGATTCTGATGGAGAAGAAGTAGATGGTACTGCAGAGATTCAAAAATTATATGAGTATGCGGGTTGGGATCCTGCGAGCAGAACGTTCACCGGAAAAGGAAAACCTGTTGAATGGGTTAAAATCCACGCGCTGCCCGACCATGTTTACTTTAATCACTCACAACACGTGGTTGCCGGCCAGGTACAATGTCAAACCTGTCATGGTCCGGTTCAGGAAATGCACCTAGCGAAACAATACTCCGACCTGAGTATGGGATGGTGTGTAAACTGTCACCGCGAAACCAAAGTGAACTTTGTAGACTCTTCCGGAACAAAGGGAAATCAGTTTTACAGCATTTACGAGAAGTATCACGATGAAATAAAGAGTGGCAAGAGAGACAGCGTAACTGTAAGTGATATTGGTGGTATCGAATGTCAAAAATGCCATTACTGATCCAGCGCCTGGAATGCAGGCCTTATTCTAAAAGATCTTTTACAAACTCTAACAACGTTTTTAACTCCTGGTGGGGTTCGGTGGCAAAAAAATAAATATGGCGAACAAAAAATATTGGCAAAGTTTCTCAGAGTTTAACGAGAGTGAAAAGCTCAGTGAACTGTCGGCCGATGAGTTCAGGGAAGACCTTCCTTCTGTGAACCCAAATGCCGGGAAGGAGTTGGAAAGCTCCGGAGCTACCAGAAGAGATTTTCTGAAATATCTTGGATTCAGCACCGCCGCTGCAGCACTTGCTGCAAGTTGCGAAACGCCGGTTCGTAAAGCGATTCCATATGTGAATAAGCCTTCGGACCTGGTGCCAGGGATTGCAGATTATTATGCAACAACATTCGTATGCGATGGTGAGGCAGTTCCGGTTGTAGCAAAGGTTCGTGATGGACGGCCAATTAAGATTGAAGGAAATACACTTTCAAATTTTACCAAAGGCGGTACTTCTGCAAAAGTTCAGGCTTCGGTTCTTGATCTGTACGATACTTCACGCCAGCGTTTCCCGATGGCAAATGGAAGTGCGGTCAGCTGGCAGCAACTAGACACGCAGGTGTCGCAGGCGCTTGCAGGTGGTGGCGGACTGGTTCTTCTCACAGGAACAGTAAACTCACCGTCTACAAAGCAAATCATCAGTGAGTTTCTTGCAAAATATCCGGGTTCACGTCACGTGCAATATGATGCGATCTCATATAGTGGTATGTTGCTCGCTAACGAAGCCACTTACGGCAAACGGGCTTTACCACTTTACCAGTTCGACAATGCCAAAGTTGTAGTTAGCCTCGGCGCCGATTTCCTCGGCACATGGCTCGACCCAATTACTTTCCAGCCCGCATTCGCAACAACACGCAAGGTTACTATTTCTCATCCCGATATGAGCAAACACTACCAGTTTGAAAGTCTGCTCAGCATGACGGGTGCAAATGCAGACCTTCGGTATACTCATAAACCTTCGGAAGAGGGTGTTGTAGCTGCAGCGTTGCTCAGTGCTATAAATGGTGGTTCAGCTTCAGGAATATCAAATGCGAAACTGAAAGCAGGAATCGAAAAAGCAGCCGCCGACCTCAAAGCTGCGGGCGGCGCAGCCCTCGTAGTGAGTGGAAGCAACAATCCGAATGTTCAGATTATTGTAAACGCAATCAACGAAGCCATCGGTGCAAATGGACGCACCATAAACTGGGGTGTAAACATTCAGACAAAACAAGGCCTCGACAGTGAGTTTGCAACTCTCATTTCAGATATGGAAGCGGGCCGTGTTGGAGCGATTGTGATCCACGACGTTAACCCTGCTTACAATTATTTCGATTCTAAAAAGTTTGCAGACGCACTGAAGAAAGTGCAGACATCTGTAGCCTTATCATATAAGCTGGATGAAACAGCGGAGCTTTGCAAATTTGTGGCTCCTGTTCATCATTATCTCGAAAGCTGGGGCGATGCTGAGCCTTATACCGGCCACGTAAGTATGCTTCAGCCAACGATTTCACCGCTTTTCTCAACCAGGCAATTTGAAGAATCGCTGCTGAAATGGAGCGGTAACAATTCAAACTTCGAAACTTACTTCCGTAATTTCTGGACTTCACGTCTTGGTGGTCCTGAAACTTTCAATAAGGCTTTGCAGGATGGAGTAATTCAATCGCCTTCAATTGCGGTTACTGCCGGTTCCTTCAACGGCGCTGGTGTATCAACCGCAACTTCAGCTCTTGGTACCGCACCCAAAGGCGGTAATATTGAATTGGTACTCTACCAGAACGTAGCCATGAACGACGGCCGCCAGGCAAATAATCCCTGGTTGCAGGAATTGCCAGATCCAATAACAAGAGCTTGCTGGGATAACTACGCGATCGTATCGCCAAAGTTCGGCCGCGAAGTTCTTGGTGTTGATATCAGCAAACCTCGCCAGGCCGACGAATATGAGGTTCACCCCGATAAGCAACTCGTTACAGTTAAAGTCGGAAACAAAGAAGTGACTTTACCGGCAATGATCATCCCGGGTATGAACGACGACACTATTGCGATTGCAGTGGGTTATGGAAGAAAAAGTGCATCCGAAGGGGATACTGCCAAAAAAATCGGACGTGCTGTTGTGGGCGCAGGACAAAACGCATTTGTGTTTGCATCCTATAATGGTAGCACGATCGAAAGATCAGCTCCTGCAGCTACCGTAACGAAGGCAAGCGGAAAATACAAAGTTGCACAGGTACAAACACACAATTCTTACGAAGGAAGACATAACGTAGTTCAGGAAATAACTTTCGACGAGTACAAAAAGAATCCTAATACAATTCTTGATGAACGTGCGAAAGAACTTGCAGCATGGGGAGGATTGGAGCGTTATGAATCAGAAGGTACGCTGTACCCGGTATATGATCGTCCCGGGGCCAAATGGGGAATGTCGATAGACCTGAATGCCTGCTTTGGTTGTGGAGCATGCGTTGTGGCTTGTCACGCCGAGAACAATGTACCTGTAGTAGGCAAAAATGAAGTGCTTCGTTTTCATGATATGCACTGGTTGCGCATCGACCGTTATTTCACCGGTAATCCTGCAGATGCAGATTCTATACAAACTGTTTTCCAACCAATGCTTTGTCAGCATTGCGACAACGCACCATGCGAAAACGTTTGCCCGGTAGCTGCAACCAGCCATAGCAGTGAAGGCATCAACCAAATGATTTACAACCGTTGTATTGGTACAAGATATTGTGCGAACAACTGTCCTTACAAAGTTCGCCGCTTCAACTGGGCTGACTACACAGGTGCAGACAGCTTCGAAGACAACCAGCTGAAAGAAGGTGTTGGTGCGCTGAATGAAGCAGTGTTCATGATGAATGATGAACTCACCAGGATGGTACTGAATCCTGATGTTACTGTACGCAGCCGCGGTGTGATGGAGAAATGTACGTTCTGTGTTCAACGCCAGCAGGAAGGTAAACTGAAGGCCAAAAAAGAAAACAGACCGCTTGCAGAGTCAGATACCAGCGTGGCATGTGCGCAGGCCTGCCCGGCAAATGCAATCACGTTTGGTAATGTGAACAGTAAGGACAGCATGATCAATAAAGTACGTGCAGATGGCAAGAACAGAATCTACTTCGTACTCGAACAGATTCACACACTGCCGAACATCAGCTATATGGCGAAGGTGCGTAATTCACCAACAGCCGGTGATCATATTGATGAAGAACCAGGATCGCAGGATGATGCACCACATCAACCAGCAACTCACTGATGAACGCTTAGAAAACAGTTGAAATAAGAGGTACAAAGAATAAAATATGGCATTATTAAAATACGAATCTCAGGTAAGGCCACCGCTGGTGGATGGTCATAAGGACTATCACCAGGTTACGGAAGACATTGTGCGTCCTATCGAAGCCCGCCCCAGCAAACTCTGGTGGATCGGATTCCTGATTTCGGTTGCTCTTTTATTGTTCGGCGTTTATTCAGTGTATAGGGAAGTAGTTTATGGTACCGGGCAATGGAACCTGAACAAAACCATCGGATGGGGTTGGGATATCACCAACTTCGTATGGTGGGTAGGTATTGGTCACGCAGGTACACTGATTTCCGCGATCCTCCTGCTCTTCCGCCAGGGATGGAGAACGGGTGTAAACCGTGCGGCGGAAGCAATGACCATATTCGCGGTAATGTGCGCGGGCCAGTTCCCGATCTGGCACATGGGTCGTGTGTGGATGGCATTCTTCGTACTTCCTTATCCGAATACCCGCGGACCTTTATGGGTAAACTTCAACTCTCCATTGTTGTGGGA
>JAFAGE010000339.1 GCA_023423015.1 Bacteroidota bacterium | reverse complement strand
ACTGTAAAGTCTGGTGAGAAGTTCGTTCCGCATCCAAACTGTTCACTGTACCGGGCGCGATACGTTCCGGGAGGAGCATTAAACGTATCTACCGAACTCACCAACGCGTTATCACTCACACGATACCATTGATAGTTCTGGAAGCCCGGTGCCAATTGAAGGGTCACAGTGTTGCTACCATCGGGAGCAGGCAGAATCTTACTCTTCAAACCGCGAACACTTATGGGACCTGTCTGCGTTATGCCCTTAGTGGTGATCACTGCCGGCATGGGCGACCAGGCCGACCAGGCGGAAGATGATGTTCTGCGAAAACGGGCGCGATACGTTCCATAACTGCGAACAACAATTTCATTGCCCGTGAAACTTGCAACGTGTGCACTCTGCAATATGGTGTTTACTCCATTTATCCGACGCGCAATTACAACTCCATTTCTTTGCCATTCGTAAGCATTAAACCCCGCCGTGAGACCCATGCGAGCACTGATCGGCTGACCAGGACACCATTCATAACGGTTGAAATACACGAGTGGATTTGCTTTATGTGTTCCGTTCATATAGTCTACATATCCCGGTTCATTCCAATGCTGGTTCCAGACGCCATGTCCGAGAGTAGGAAACAATGTGTATTTAATATTACCGCCTAACGTGGTAAACCGGTTGAGCGTTTCCTGTGCCTGCTCGGGAGAGGGATTGGTATCGCGACCACCTGTGGCGAACCAAACGGGAATGTGAATCATTGAGGTCAGACTGTTCGTCATTGCTGACATTGCCGATGGGGCAACGCGTGCAACCCTGCTGGGAAATGTTCTTGCAAAACGCCAGGTGGTTCGGCCACCATCCGACAAGCCATTTACAAATAGCCGGTCAATGTCGAATCGCGCATATTTAACAAGCGAATCGAGTAATGCATTAATAGCATTGTCGTAAGTGGTTCCCCAGTAATTGGAGCAATTGGTTGCGAGAGCCTGCGGATACAACAGGAAGCCGTCGAATTGGTTATTATCTACACGATCCATAAACAACTTGCCTCCGTGCAGTAGTTGCTTTTCGTTGTTGTAAAGTCCGCCATTGGTTGAACAACCAGGTTCACCCGCACCATGAAAAAAGAGCATGAGCGGGTAGCGTTTTGAGGTGCTGTCGGGATTAAGGTAACTGTAAGGGAATTTTAGCCGGAAGGCCATGCGGCGTCCCGCGACATTGATAAAATAGGCCTTATACGATGATGCATCGTACGAAGTTGAAACTCCATTGGTAGGTGTACTCACCCATTTCTGAAGTCCCGCCCTGGATGGATTGGGATTGTTTCTTGATCCGAGTGGCGCCGCCGGGTTGTGGCGGGCCTGGGTGTCAAGAGGATTAAATACGTTTTGGCCAGAGGCAAATGGCAGGCAGCCCAATAGGGCAAGCACAAGTGTAAACGTTTTCATTGGGTTCCGTTGAGGGATTAAGCTGTAAATAATAAGGGAGACAACAGTGGTACGGAATTCAGCAGATAAATGGAGAATTCAAAGCTATTACAATTTTTCACATTTGTAAATACCTCCGAAAATATTTCTGGATAAAGCTTTCGGGCAACCGCAAGTGCAGCGGTAACGTATCTAAAAATGTCATATTGATGTCGCTCAATCACCAAAAAGGTGAGTAAATTGTTCCCACAATCAAAGGCTGTGTGATGTATCTAATACCAAAGAGAGTACCACTACTGCTGCTTATCTTTCTGTTTAATCTTCTGGTTTTAAACACTTCCGCAAAAGAAAGCTACGCAACGGCATACGAACCTGAAAGAGGTTGGCAATCGCGCGACACTACTATAACAGGAAGAATTACCGACAGCACTGGCGCTCCCATGACCGGTGCCTCTGTTACCATAAAAAACACCAACAAGGGAACGGTGACCGGTGCCGCTGGTGAATTTATCCTTTACGAAGTGCCGCCCCGTGCCACGCTGGTTGTGAGCGCAATCGGTTATGTAACGCGGGAATTTACATTGCCATCGAACCAGACTTTTATTGAACTCACGCTGAGCGCAGAAACAGGTACATTAACTGATGTAATTATTACAGGCTTCCAGCGTATTGATAAAAGCAAATTCACCGGTGCAGCAGTTAAACTCGATATGGACCGGATCAAGACTGAAGGCATGAACGATGTAAGCCGGATGCTGGAAGGACGCGCAGCCGGTGTGGCCATCCAAAACGTTTCCGGAACATTTGGTTCAGCTCCTAAAGTACGCATCCGTGGTGCCACTTCGATTACCGGTGAAAACAAACCGTTATGGGTAATCGATGGCGTAGTGCTCGAAGACATTGTAAACGTTTCTAACGACCAGCTTTCGAGCGGTGATCCAAATACATTGCTGGGTTCAGCCGTTGCCGGTTTAAATCCAGACGACATCGAAAGCTTCGATATATTAAAAGACGCTGCAGCAACTGCATTGTATGGTGCACGCGCAATGAACGGTGTAATTGTCATTACTACAAAGAGAGGCAAAGCAGGCTCGTTGTCTGTTGGCTACACCGGTAATTTTGGTATTCAGTTTAAACCAACATATGCCGACTACGACATTATGAACTCGGCCGACCAATTGTCGGTTTATGCTGAGATTGAGCGAAAAGGTTTTCTTGATTATTCAAGTATTGTGAACCGCGCCGATGCCGGTATTTATGGAAAGATGGGCGATTACATTCGCAGTCTTGATTCTGCAACACGCCAGGCAATTCTATTGAATGAAACCGAATTCCGACGCCAGTATCTCATGCGGTATGCTACAGTGAATACCGATTGGTTTGACATACTTTTCAGGAATGCATTTTCACAGGAACACTCGCTGCGTTTCTCGCACGGTACCGAGAAAGCACAATCCTATTTCTCAACCAGCTTTTATAACGACCAGGGTTGGTCGCTCGCAGATAATGTTCGTCGCTTCACCGTGAACCTTCGCAACAACTACAATTTTTCTAAGAATTTTTCTGCAGGGTTTAAAGTGCAAAGTGCAGTGCGGCAACAGCGCGCACCGGGAACCATCAGCAGAATCAGCAACCCTGTATCGGGCTCATATGACCGTGATTTCGATATTAACCCTTTTAGTTACGCGCTTAATACGAGCCGCGTGCTGACAGCTTACGATGAAAATGGTAACCCTGAATTCTTCAGGAGAAATTTTACTGACTTCAACATTATTCACGAGATCAATAATAATTATATAAAGCTGAACCTGGTTGACATAAACCTTACCGGTGATGCACAATACAGGATCACACCATGGTTGTCGTACAATTTCATCGGCGCTATTCGTTATGTGAAGACCTCGAAGGAGCACCAAATCACAGAGAATTCAAACCAGGCAAATGCATTTCGTGCTGCCCGCACTTCAGAAATCGCAAATGCCAACAAATTTCTATACCGCGATCCCGATGATCCTGAAGCGGAGCCGATCGTAGTGCTCCCGTATGGCGGCTTTTACAACAGGCAGGATGATGAACTGAAAAATTTCACAGTAAGAAACACTCTCAACTACACGAATACATTTGCTGAAGTGCATCAGCTGCAGGCTCTGGCAGGCCAGGAAGTGAAATACACCGACCGGCAAAATGCAAATAACACGGGCTTCGGTTATCAATACGAAAATGGAGGTGTTCCGTTTGTTGATTACCGCATCGTCAAACAGTTTGTTGAGAACAGCCTGCAGTACTACGGTATGGGCAACGAGTATGAACGTTTTGTAGGGTATTTTGGCAACATCCAGTATACTTTTGATGGCCGGTATGTTTTGAATGCTACACTTCGACGCGATGGTTCGAACCGTTTGGGACGTTCCGAAAAAGCGCGGTGGCTGAATTCATGGACAGTAGCAGGACGATGGAATGTTGACCAGGAACGCTTCATGGAGAATATTTCATTTCTCAGTTTCCTAACCGTTCGTGGTAGTTATGGGTTGAACGCGAACTACGGCAGTGCCACAAATTCACTTGCCGTATTGCGAACACAGCTCACCCGCCGTCCGTATTTGAATGACCGTCAACTCGCCATCGACATAGAAAACCTGGAAAACTCCGACCTCACCTGGGAAAAAAAATATGAGGCAAATGTTGGAATCGACATTGGGATATTACAGAACAGGTACACGCTATCCATTGATGCTTACAGCCGCAAGAGCCTGGACCTGATCAGTGAGATAAGAACCTCGGGAATAGGTGGACAATTCCTGAAGGCTGCCAATTACGCGGATCTAAAATCGCAGGGTATTGAGTTCATGTTTACCGCCACACCGGTTCGCACAAAGAAATTCAGCTGGCAATCGATTCTCACGTTCGGCTACAATACGAATGAAATCACAAATGCCCAGAACTTTCCTATTGTATTCGATCTGGTGGTACCGGAGGGAGGAGCAAAGCAAGGGTATCCTGTTCGCGGTTTGTTTTCTATTCCATTTGCCGGATTGAATGAGATCGGTATTCCTGTATTCAACGATGAAAAAGGAACTGTAGGCAGCGGAGTATACCTGCAAAGCGATCAAACGGATTTCCTGAAATACGAGGGACCGGTTGACCCCACTATTACCGGGGGATTCACAAACAACCTTAGCTATGGAAACTTTACTCTTGGTATACACCTGTCGTACCAGGCTGGAAATAAAATTCGCCTGAATCCATCATTCAGGTCCGAATACTCAGACCTGGATGCGTTGCCCAATGTATTTAAAAACAGGTGGACGCTTCCAGGCGATGAAGAGTTTACAAATATTCCTTCAATAGTAAATTCAAGGAATCTGCTGAACCTGAACAACGCGAATGTGTATCCATACAATAACTATAACTATTCTACTGCAAGGGTAGTAGATGGATCGTTTGTGCGTGTGAAGACGGTGTCCTTACAATACCAGCTGCCTGCACGATTGATCAACGGTTCACCGTTCAAAACTGTATCTGTTAGTGTTGTTGGCAACAACCTGTTGTTGTTGTATGCCGATCCGGAGCTGTATGGCCAGGATCCTGAATTTTTTAACGCCGGAGGTGTAGCAATGCCTATCAACAGGCAGGCGACACTCTCATTGAGAGTAGGATTGTAATATAAAATGATGAAGAAGTTATTATACCTTTTTGTTGCA
>JAFAGE010000209.1 GCA_023423015.1 Bacteroidota bacterium | reverse complement strand
CCCCCTAAACCACATTCTCTTCCTTTAGCGGCAGAGGCAGCGTTACCCATTGACGGTTATCATGCGTGATCAGGTCTTCGGCGGCTTTGGGTCCCCATGAACCCGGAGTGTAGTTTGGAAAATCTGCAGGTTTGTTCTTTTCCCAGTGCTCAATTACCGGCATCAGTAATTCCCAGGCAGCTTCTACCTGGTCGCTACGCATGAACAAGGTAGCATCGCCCTCCATTACGTCGAGCAAAAGTGTTTCGTAGGCCTCCGGCTCTTCGTCGTATTCATCTTTGTATTTAAAAACCATGTTCACCGGATTCAGTACCATCGATGTTCCCGGTCTTTTTGCCTGGAACCGTAATCGAATATCTGCTTCTGGTTGAATGCAGAATGTAATACGATTCGCCAGCCAGTTTTGAGCAGCTTCAGGCGGAAATGTGTACGCCGGCGCTTCACGGAAGATAACGGAGATCACCGTGGTTTTTGCATTCATGCGTTTACCTGTGCGGATATAAAAAGGAACCCCCTGCCAACGCCAGTTATCTACAAACAACTTGATGGCAGCAAACGTTTCTACCTGCGACTGCGGGTTTACTTTTTCTTCAGTGCGATATCCGTGTACCGGTTGAGCGTTCATTTCACCGGCAGCGTATTGTCCGCGTACCGCTAGCTGATCAATGTTATTGTACGTGTACTTTCGCACGGCTTTTAACACATCGGCTTTTTTATTCCTGATTTCGTTTGCGTCAAATGATAGCGGCGGTTCCATAGCCATCATACAAAGCAGTTGCAGCATGTGATTCTGCACCATGTCGCGCAATGCACCGGAACGTTCATAGTAATCGCCGCGCCTTTCCATGCCAACGGTTTCGGCCGCTGTTATCTGGATATGATCGATGAAATTGCGGTTCCACACCGGTTCAAATAATGCATTCGCATAACGGAAGGCGAGGATATTCTGCACGGTTTCTTTCCCGAGATAATGATCAATGCGGAAGATCTGTTCTTCAGTAAACAACGACGTGAGAAGATTATTTAAATCTCGTGCACTTTGCAGATCGTGGCCAAATGGTTTTTCAACTACTATTCTTGTTTTCTTCCTGTTGAAGCAAGCTGGTAGTACATCGAGGTTGTCCACGATTTCCGGAACTACCTGTGGCGCCACGGCCAGGTAGAAAATGACATTGGGTTCTGTTCCGAACTGATGATGTTTTTCAGCGATTGCCTGGCCAATTACCTCGTAGGTGCTTTTGTCGGAAGCATCCATCTGCAGATAACTCACGTTGCCGGCAAAGGTTTCCCAGTGACCATTGTCTTTGCGGCGGCTGAATTGATCAATTCCATCTGCCAGCCGCATCCTGTATTCCGCATGGCTGATAGCTGTTCGCCCCAAACCGTAAACAGCAAACTGTTCGGGCAGCCTGTCGTCAATGTACAGGTTGAAAAGTGCCGGCATCAGTTTCCGGTAGCTGAGGTCACCACCGCCGCCGAAGATGAAGAGCAAAGCAGCGGGAGGTTTTTGTTGATGCGTAATCATAGGCTAATTTACGCACCCCCGGGAGATTCATCAGAACAACATCTGCACGCCTGTATGCTGGCCTTTTCTGCGCTTGTTTTTACCCTTAAGATCGTACAGGTTTCGGATGGATTTTACTGTCTCCGCAATCTTATCGTCTACGGGATTGTTCGCGCGTTCCTGGCCGGCGGGATTGTTCTTTGTTACCCTTTCGGATTTTCTGGATATTGGCATATAACTACGCTTAAAAAAAAATGCAATGTCACGAATGACATTGCACTAACAAAACGATTGCTTTAGAAAAAAATTGTAAACGTTCGCTTACCCTTCACCTTTCACCTTTCACCTTTCACCTTTCACCGCTCACTGTCTTCTGTGAATTCCTCCACAACGTTCATGTATTCATCATACACGTGAATGGTTTTGTACCATCCATCCTGGTTAATCTTGACAAACCATGCAACGCTGTTCCCGTATTGCACTTCATTCACCTGCATGATATTGCAGTCGGGATAGGCAACCCGAATGTCGCGACGAACGGCTGCAGGAAGTTTTAATTCATCGTACAGGCGTATGGTGTTTCTCCACGCCCCATTGCGGTGATAATCTACCATGTACTTCGCGTCGTCGTTTTCAAAAGTGACACGGAATGAATCTTTGTTCGTGCTCCAGCGTTCGTTTATTGCCCCGGCAAAATTCCGCTGGAAATGACGCAGAGCGCGGTCGCTGATTTTTAAAGGTTCAGAATTGTTGTTTTTAGCCACAATATGCGCTACAGAGGTGTTTAGCACAGCCGTGCTGAAATGTTGACCCTGGCTTTTGAGGGTCAAAAGGGTAAACACAATGATTGCAATGATTTTTGAACTGGTCATGAAATGAATTTTTATCAGGTTTCGATTAAGTAACAGGAAGTGTGATGTAACGCGCACACTCCCACGCGCTTTCTTTTGTTTGTTGCGGTTATTATTTCCGCGCGATGAATAACAAAAACTGGTTCTGCAGATAATAGAAGTTGTCGACCACGTGGAATGGCGTCAACGCGTTCTGAATAGTTGACTCAATAGTTGATCTATCGGCATGATTCAGTGCATTTGCAGCCGGTCCGGTGCTCATAAAGCTTTTCACACCATCTACCAATGTGGGATACACAAATGGGCACATCACCATGGTTTTCATTTCCAGTTGCATTCCGATACTCTTCAATACCGATTCAACTTTGCCTTCTTCAGACAATGCAAATGGACTTGGACTACCCGGAGGAGGTGGAGGCACAAGACCAGCGATAGCCGTCAACACTTTGGTTGCATCGCTCATTTCCGGTTTATCCCAGATAGCGATCACAAGTTGCCCACCCGGCTTAAGCGTTCTTTTCGCTTCTTTCAATGCATTTTCAAAACTTCCTGCATATTGAAACGAATTAAATCCTGCTACAACGTCGAAGCTGTCGGTCGCGAATGGCAACGCTTCAAGGTCTTCTTCCATGAATGTGTAACCAGGATTACGCCTTCTTGCTACTTCCAGTAAACCTGGCGCGGCATCAACACCGATCAATGATGCACCGGTTTTGATAACAAGCGATGAAAACATACCGGCGCCGCATCCGGCATCCAGCACAGAGTCGTGCCAGGATAGTTTAAGTTCCAATAATACCTTTCGGTAAATGGGAAGAAAATAAGGTTCGAAATTGTTGCTCCAGTACTGCGGTTGAATACTCCACAGTTTTCCCTGGATTGTTTTTGTACTCATGATAAAATGGTTTGATTAAGTGCCGCAAAGCTAGAGTGGAGCAATCAGGTATGCTTTTCTATACAGTCCAGAATTATGACTGTGAAGCTCAGGCAAGCATTTTCTGCCGGGCATCTGCAGGAGGAAATCCAAAACGCTCGCGAAAACAGCGGCTGAAATGCGAAGCACTTTCAAAACCGCTCTCGAATGCGGCGTCGCCTACGCTTTTCCCGGCATTGGTTAATAGATGGCGTGCATGATCGAGGCGTTTTGCCAGCAACCATTTGCCTGGAGATATGTTGTAGATCTTTACGAAGTCTCGCTTGAAGGCCGACACGCTGCGACAGCTGAGTTTTGCAAAGTCGTCAAGCTTAAGGTTGAAACGGAAATTTTCTTCCATGATGCGCTGCAGCGACACCTGCTGCGGTTCCCGCATTAATGAATAGAAATAGGAAAGCAATTCTTTATTATCGGGATTGTCGGCAATCGAAAGAATCAGTTCTTTGAATTTCAATTCCAATAGTGAACGATCGGGTTCGTGGCCCGACCGGAAGTAGGGCATCATCGACTGGAAAAATGCCTCTGTTGCCGGAGTATGGCTAATAGGTATAATGGCCTGGTGCGAACCTGGTGTTTGCCTGATTGGATTTGTTTTAGATTTCAGCACTTCTACAATGAAGTCGTCGGGAACGAAGAACATCATCAGGCAGAATCTCGCGTCAAAAAATTGTTCAATAATACATGCGCCTTTTCTGATAAA
>JAFAGE010000291.1 GCA_023423015.1 Bacteroidota bacterium | reverse complement strand
GATGTAGAGACTATCGGCCGCCTGTTGCTGCAACTTCATTTCAGGCGACACACCCGTTTCTTCTACTTCAACATTATATTTCGCTGCCAGCCATTTCAGCGCCTCAGCATACGAATACTTCTCATGTTCCATCAGGAAGCTGATGGTGTTGCCGCTCTTGCCGCAACCAAAGCATTTGTAAATCTCCTTAGTAGGAGATACGGTAAACGATGGGGTTTTTTCGTTGTGGAAGGGGCATTGCCCGATATAGTTTACACCACGCTTTTTCAGCCGCACAAACCCACCCACGATCTCGACGATGTCGATCCTGCTGAGTATCTGCTGTATGGTGTTCTGACTGATCATCCCCTGCCTTTGCGGTAAAGATAGGAAGATGCCTTTTTGTTGTTTGAAGTGCTTTCACTTATCGATTATCCTTTATATATTGGGCACCATCCGACATCCAGTGCCTATGAAACCAATGCTACGCGTCTTACTGCTTATGGCTCTTTTTCTGCCGGCAAAGCTCTATTCGCAATGCCCGGTTGTCAATCTTGGTCCGGACACATTGGTGTGTACAGGAACTTCTGTAACTCTCGACGCGGGTAATCCCGGCGCGACTTACATGTGGAGTGACGGATCTACAAGCGCACAGTTTCTCACATTTTTTGAAGGAGAATATTGGGTAGATGTTACCCTGAACGGTTGCACCATTAGTGATACTATTTATGTGCAACACGGTCCCGTTCTTTATGCCGATTTCAGCTTCGAGCAGACAAGCACCTGTTCACCTTTAACGGTGGCATTTACACAGATAACAGAAGCATGTAGTGGTCCCATTGCAAGTATTACCTGGAATTTTGGCGATGGGAATACTTCAACACAAAATGACCCTGTTCATGGATATGATCTTCCCGGAGTTTACTCAGTTACGTTGACAGCAACCCTGTCGAACGGGACAACGTATACGGCTAATCATTCCGTGGCAGTCGCCGGAGGTATTTCTCCGGTACTCGACCTGGGAGCAGATATTTCTATGTGTTCCGGCGAACAGGTAACACTCAATGCGGGCAACGCTGGTTCTACCTACCTGTGGAGCACTGGTTCAACAACATCTTCCATCGATGTATCTACATCGGGGCAATACTGGGTGCAGGTAACAAATAATGGTTGCACAATTAACGACACCGTAAACGTAACAGTTACGCCATATTTGTGGAACAATTTCGCATTTACCAAACTTGCCGATTGCTCTCCGGTAAGTTTTCAATTTACCGACAGGTCTACCACATGTACGGGAACCATTACGGGTTGGTACTGGCAATTCGGCGACGGGGCAACTTCAACGTCGCAAAATCCTCAACACGATTATTACAGTTCAGGTCAATATAATGTTCGCCTCACCATCACAGACGACCAGGGAAATACGAGTCAGCGTACGCGAAGAGTTAACGTTGTGCTGACATCGTTCGATGTTGATCTCGGTAACGATACTATCATCTGCGCTGGTAATACACTCAGGCTGAATGTGGCGGAGGCGGGCGCATCATATTTGTGGAGCACCGGCGAAACAACCGCTGCAATCAATGTTTCATCGGTAGGAGAGTACTACGTAGCAGTTACTAAAAATAGTTGTACTATATCCGACACCATTTATGTAAATACCGCCGCATCTGTAAACGCAAACTGGGGTTATTCAACAGGAGCCGCATGTTTGCCGGTGCCGGTTAGTTTTACCGACAGCAGCCTGGCTTTCTGTAATCAACAGGTAACTGCATGGCATTGGGATTTTGGAGACGGATCAACCTCAAGCCTGCAAAACCCGGTTCATCATTACAACAGTTCCGATTCATTCGTTGTGCGTTTAACGGCAACGGTATCAAACGGGGCGCAGGCTACTTTCACCAGGAAAATAGGAATCAGCAATACGCCATTCTCACTAAACCTTCCCGATCGCATTATGGTGTGTCGTGGAGATTCATTTAGTCTTGATGCCGGCATTGCCGATGCTGCATATACATGGACGCCGGTCATGAGCTTCAGTAATCCAAATGCTGCCCGTCCCCGAGCAACAGCCGCAACCAGCGGTTGGTTCAAGCTGGAAGCTACCAGGTGTATGTTAAGCCAAACGGATAGCATTTACGTGGTTCTCGATAGTGCTCTGAAGCCACGTATTGAACAGGAGGGCGCCGTTCTAAAGGCCTCACGTGCGGAAAGTTATCAATGGTATAAAAATGGCCAGGCGATGTCTGGCGCTAACCGGCAAAACTTCAGGCTAACAGGTAATGGCTATTATTCGGTGAGAATAACAAACAGGAATGGGTGTACGGCAATGTCCGACTCGACCTACTTTATAACTCCGGCAGACGGAGCTGAAGAAAGGGAGCCAATCGTAATCCGGTGCAGCCCCAACCCGACACCAGGTCCATTCAGCATCATACTTTCAAGAGTACCCGACAAGCCAATCAAGTTTACACTCCTCGACCGATATGGGAGGGCATTGCATATAGTTCAGGTGAGGCAGCATGTAACAGCAGTAAGAGTGCCCAACCTGACACCCGGAATGTACTTCCTCGAGTCTGTCATCTACAACAAAAAGAGGATTGTTCCTGTGGTAATTCAATAAGGCGAATTGGGTATATAAAGTGGGATGCCTGCTGGGTTTATTGAAAAAAATTTTTTAGCTTAGGTAACAGATCCTAACCCGTGGGAATATTGAATTTCATCATCTTCAAAAATTCTCTCCCATGGTAACCACTACAGAAGTTGGACAGCTTGCCGGCGAGTGCAATCTTTGGCTCGACACACTCCGTTCGTTCCGCAACAGGTTTAATAATTTCAAAACAATTTTGCAGGACATTGTAAGAGACCAAACACAGCGCGACATTTTACTGGAAGTAGAACATTTACAAAATCAGTTTCACATCCAGCTCATCAACATCCACGACCTTAAACAATCTGTTAAGCGACATATGGCCAGGATCAATTATGAGCGAAGTACCCAAGGACACATATCAGACGATGTACTCGCCCGCCACGAATACCTGTACGACGAATACCAACATCTCGAAACTACACTGCACATCATCTCAAGAGAGTTTGAGAGGTTTACGAAATATGTGAAGGTGCAATAATGGTGAAAGGTGAGAGGTGAAAGGTGAGAAGAAATTTTCCTCTCACTGTTCACCGCTCACCTCTCACCTTTCACGTCTGCCGTTATTTGTCCAGCGACAAAATATAATTCACTATTTGTTTTGCTTCATCCTGTTTGATGCCCGGATGCGCAGGCATTGCAACTTCACCCCATACACCGCTTCCACCGTTGATGATTTTGTTCATAAGGTGGTCAACGTCTTTTTTAGTATTACTGTATTTTTTTGCCACTGCCGTGTATGCGGGTCCTATTGAAGTTTCATCCAATTTGTGGCAGGTTTTGCAATCAGAAGATTCCATCAGGTTCTTGCCTGCCAGTAACGAATCTGGTTGCTGGTGTCCTTCCTGGTGGCCCTGTTTGAATTGTGCAGAATCTACAGCAGGTTTCGGTTCGCCTGCAGCAGCTGTACCTGTTCCTTTCGTTGTAAGTTCACCGGCATTGTAATCGATCCTCGACAAAGCCGCATCTGCATTTTTCGAGAACCATCCGCTTCCATATTCTAGCACGTAGATTTTACCATCGGGACCCACTTCCATGTCAATAGGCGCATTCAGTTTTGTTGATGGCATGAATGGCTCCATTTTATCAAAGTCGCCATTTGATTTCAGTGTCACTGCCTTTACCCATCCGCGAATCCAATCGTAGATAAATAATTTGCCGTGGTAATAGTCGGGCATTACTTTATTATCGGTCACGTAATACACAGGGCCAGCCATTGCATTACGTCCGCCGGATCCAACCTGTGGAAAGCTGTCGGAAGGAGCATAGGGATAATAAATCAACGGCGGAGTTGCGGGTGGCAATTCTTTTAAGCCGGTGTTATTTCTCGATTCATTTACCGGATGCTGTGGGTCGAATGGTTCACCAGAGGCCCCAGTATTGTAATTGAACCTGCGATATGCATAATTGTAGCCTACAAAAAACGGCCAGCCGAAAAAGCCTGCCTTTCTTGCCTGGTTTAATTCGTCGTAACCGCGTGGACCACGTGTAGC
>JAFAGE010000258.1 GCA_023423015.1 Bacteroidota bacterium | reverse complement strand
GTATCTCACAACTCGGCAGAGTTCCCGCTGCATTGTTTATCATCGACATCGGGCACGAACACATCGCGCTTGCTGAAGCAAAACGTTTGGGCATTACTACTTTCGGTATCGTTGACACCAACTGTGATCCTAATAAAGTAGATTTTGCAATTCCTGGTAACGACGACGCAACCAAGTCAATTGCTATTATCACTCAATACATCACAGCTGCCATTGCAGAAGGTCTTGCTGAAAGACAAGCTGCAAAAGATGAAGACGTAGAGGATGCAGGAGCTGATGAAAACGAAAGGAAGGCTGATCGTTTACTTGCAGAAGCAGAAAACGAAGGCGGACGTGGAAGAGCAGCTGGTGGTGGCGGTGGAGACCGTGGTGGTGACAGAAGCCGTGGCGGAGCGCCAAGGCGTCGTACACCAAGCGGTGGTGGACCCAGAAGACCAGGCGGAAGATAAGTGCCACGCCAGACGTGAAAACATTTTTCTAATCTCTTAATCGAATATTGATGGCTACAGCAACTATTACAGCGGCTGATATTAATAAACTGCGTCAGGCTACAGGAGCCGGCATGATGGATTGCCGCAAGGCATTAACTGAAACAAATGGCGACTTCGAAGCGGCTATTGACTGGCTGAGAAAGAAAGGAGCTAAAGTGGCAGCACTTCGCGGTGACCGTGAAGCTAAAGAAGGTGTTGTGATTGCTATGACCACTTCTGATAATAAAAGTGGAATCGCGTTCTGCGTGAGCTGCGAAACTGACTTCGTTAGTAAGAATGCAGATTTCGTTGCATTCGCACAAAGCATCGGCGACGCTGCTATCAAGGCGAATGTGAAGAGTGTAGATGAATTAAACAATACCACGATCAACGGAGCAAAAATCTCCGACCTGGTAAATGATAAACTTGCCTCTATCGGCGAAAAGATCGGTATTACCAAGTTCGAGAGAATTGATGCTGAATATGTGGCTTCATACATTCACGGTGCAAACCGTATAGGTGTACTTGTTGGTTTCAATAAAGCAACCAATGAAGCAGGTAAAGATGTTGCAATGCAAATTGCAGCAATGAATCCTGTTGCAGTAGATGCGCAAAGTGAGCCGGCTGCTACTATCGAAAGAGAAAGGGCAATCGTAACTGAACAAATTCAAGCTGATCCGAAAATGGCGGGCAAACCAGCTGAAATGGTTTCAAAGATTGCTGATGGTAAACTCAATGCTTTCTTCAAAGAACAGACCTTGCTTGCTCAACCCTTCGTGAAAGATGCGGCGAAGAGCGTAGCAGATCATTTGAAAAGCGTAGATTCAGATCTGAAAGTGACTGAATTCAGAAGAGTTGCACTCGGATAACAAACACGAACAAAACTTTACTGACCTAAATGCTTCCTAAATACAAACGTATTCTGCTGAAATTGTCTGGTGAATCGCTGATGGGAGATAAGAGTTTCGGAATGCATCCAGGCGTGATAGAACAATATGCAAAGGACATCAAGGCAATTACCGAATTAGGTGTACAGGTGGCAGTGGTGATCGGAGGTGGCAACATCTACCGCGGGATGAATGAGAAGGATACGGGTATCGAGAGAGCGCATGGTGATTACATGGGCATGCTGGCAACCGTCATCAATGGTATGGCGATGCAGGCAATGCTGGAGAAGGTAGGTGTGTACACACGTCTTCAGAGTGCAATCAAAATGGAGCAGATCGCGGAGCCATATATCCGAAGAAGAGCAATCCGCCACCTCGAAAAGGGCCGTGTGGTCATCTTCGGAGCAGGAACCGGTAATCCTTACTTTACTACCGATACGGCAGGTTCGCTGAGAGCAATAGAAATCCAGGCAGATGTAATATTGAAAGGAACGCGTGTAGATGGAATTTACACAGCCGACCCTGAGAAAGACAAAACTGCCCGTAAGTACAATACCATCACGTTCCAGGAATGTATTTCCAAAAACCTTAAAGTGATGGATATGACTGCTTTTACGCTTTGTATGGAAAACAAATTGCCAATCATTGTGTTCAACATGAATGAGGCAGGAAATCTGTACAGAGTTGTTACCGGCGAGAAAGTCGGCACATTGGTAAAAGACTAACAATCACGCTTTTGCGTGGAAAATAAATACCGTCCTTGTATTATTGGATTTACAGTAGTACATTAGAATATCTAAAGCCACTATCCCCCCTTAGTGGCTTTTTTATTTGCTGGTCCATATCCCTTGAGGAACCGAACAAAAAGCAAAAAAAGCAACACGCCCGAACCGTTATGAACTATTTTGTTATCCTCCTGGGATATAGCATCACCATGGGAATCACGGAGGTTATCATCTTTGTGCTCGCAGCCATCGTACTCGGATTTTCGATTCATTTTTATTGGACCGGTTACCGGCATGTGCCCGGTGTTCCGAAGCAGGAAGTGGATGGTAATGCGATTAATGAAGATGACCGTGCACGCCTGGAATTCTACGAACAGCTCGAGAAATACGAAAAGAACCAGGAACGTCTTGAAAAGGAACTGTTGCGGGTGACTGAATCTGAGAAAAGACTTTTACGTGAGTTGGAAGAAACCCGCGAAGAATTGCAGCATATGGAAGAAATTGCCGACAGGGCTTCCGCGGCAGAAACCGAGACTGCACATTCGAAACAGCACATGACCGACCTGGTGATGGCACAGCAACATCTACACGAATCTTTATCAAAGGAACTGACCGAGCGACTTGAAAAAGCTTACGAAGAGTTCAACTTCCTGCAGGATAGAATTCAGAAGATGCAAACGCAACTTTTCGATCCTCAGAAAAGTAATTTTAAAATTGAAGATCTCGAACAATCGTACATACGTATAACGAAAGAATACGACGAGCTTAAATTGCGTCACATTTCGGTGCTCGAAACAAACCAGCAGCTGGTGAGGAACTCCGCCGACATGGAAGAAAAGCTGAAGGACGCCAATTTTGAGAAGCAACAATTGCAGAGAAAAGTTGCTTACCTCGAACAACTAGTGAACGACCTGCAGCAGCTTTCGAGCCACAACAAAAAACTGGAAGGCCAGCTTCGCCGTTTGAATGAAATAGAGAAGCTGCTTTCGCGTACAGGAAATCCATAGAAAAGTTTCTTCTTACTTTTACGAAAAAAAATGCTTGACCTGATCGCTGACATTCGTCGCGACTATATGCTTAAAACGCTTACCGAATCGGACGTGCACACTGATGCTATTGCACAATTTGAAATCTGGTGGAAGGAAGCGATAGACAGCAAAATTGATGAGGTGAATGCAATGACGCTTGCAACTGCTTCTTCCGATGGGGTTCCTGCAGCACGAATTGTACTAATGAAAGGATTCAGCCGGGATGGGTTTATATTCTACACCAACTACGATAGTTTTAAGGGCCGGCAGCTCTCTGAGAATCCCCGCGCATGCCTCGTATTTTTCTGGAAGGAACTGGAACGGCAGGTTCGCATAACCGGGCTGGTTAGCAGGACAAATGCTGTTGAAAGCGATGATTATTTTAATAGTCGTCCTGTAGGAAGCCGATTAAGTGCGATAGTATCTCCTCAGAGTAGAGTGATAAGTGGGAGAGACTGGCTGGAAGCGCAGGCACAAAAGATTGCTGCATTAAATGAAGGCAAGCCGCTGCAACGGCCTGCACATTGGGGTGGATTCCTGGTGAACCCAGTGACTATTGAGTTCTGGCAGGGTCGCTCTAACCGATTGCACGATCGTTTACAATATAGCCTCAATGAAGATGGCACATGGACGATCGAGCGGCTGGCGCCATAATTCAACGCCGGTTAGCAGTTATGCTTTTTTCTTTGGAGCCGATTTTTTCTTTGCCTTTGCAGGACGAGACTTTCCAAATGAGCCAGCAAACGTTTTTCCTTTTTTAGTTTTTTTATCTCCTCTTCCCATATTGATTATTTATTAGATCACAAAAGTAAAGGGTAAGAGCCGAATGAGAAAATAACGAGGTGTCAATTCCATCGGTTCTTACCCTTATAAACAGCTTTGCTGTTACTTATAATTTGCCCTGCAATTCTTTTCCAGCTTTGAAACGCGCAACTTTTTTTGCTTTGATCTTGATTACCGCACCTGTTTGAGGATTGCGGCCGTTGCGTGCAGCTCTCTTGGATACAGAAAAAGTACCGAAACCTACGAGTGTTACTTTTCCACCGCCTTTAAGTGTCTTAGTTACTGCTTCAACAAAAGAGTCAACAGCAGCGTTCGATTGGGTTTTGGTTATGCCAGCGTCGTCAGCAATTTTGGCAATTAATTCAGCTTTGTTCATAGTGTAAATTTTAAACAGCGACAAAATTAGACGCTTTTTCCTTCCTGCAAAATTTTGCGACGCATAATGTGTCGCATGAAACCCGCGCCTATAAAGCATTTCAGAAGAGATGTAGTTGCTTTTCCTTGAGCAAATTGCTGCGTGATCTCGTGAAACTCTTTACTGGTGCGGCTTACAGCATGTCCACAGCAAGGTATAAGGTGACTCATTCGACACCGTTTTGAGCTGGGTTAAAACATTATTAATATTATCCACATTCAGTTGATAACTTCCATAAGAGAGCTGAACGACAATACCTGATCGCCCCACAACGTTTTTTCATTGTGGGAGAGTGCAGGCAAGTGGTTGGTTTTATAATCTTCAATCGAGCGGTCGTTCTTTACATACAACTGCAATGCATAAGTGGGTCCTTCTTCATCATCAACTTCAAGTAAACGCACCAGCTGGTGATGCGAAAAGATGCCTGTTGCCATCAATGCGGGAAGCCTGCTTTCCATCAGCCATTGCATCCAATGAGAATGAATGGACCAGGTTACCTGTGTTGTTATGTTGTAGATGATCATTAAAAATGATTCAATTCCAGGAATACAGGACAGTGATCGCTATGTTTTACATCGGGCAAAATGCGTGCTGATTTAAGTGAAGGGACGACCGGTTCTGTTACGTTGATGTAATCTATCCGCCATCCTTTATTCTGCGCACGCACCGTGGGAAAACGCTGGCTCCACCATGTGTAATGATGAGGATCTTTGTTAAAATGCCTGAAAGTATCTATAAATCCTGTTTGTAGAAACCTGTCCATCCACGCACGTTCGGCCGGTAAAAAACCAGATGAATTTTTGTTCCCTTTCGGATCATGGATATCTGTTTCTGTATGTGCAATGTTGTAATCGCCACAGAGTATCAGGGCGGGGATTCTTTGCTTCAGCTCCTCAAGATAGAGATAGATCTGGTCGAGCCATTCATATTTAAATGCCTGCCTGATATCACCAGAAGTGCCGGAAGGAAAATAGGCATTGATCAGTCGAGTAGATCCGAAGTCGAGCTGGATAATTCTTCCCTCTTCATCGCTCACTTTATGTCCATTACCATAGACAACATTATCCGGTTTAATCTTCGTGAACACGGCTACGCCGCTGTAACCTTTTTTCTGAGCAGGATACCAGTAATCGTGAAATCCGAGTTCGTTCAACACTGCACAATCAACATTGTCTTTAGACGCTTTCGTTTCCTGTATGCATATAATGTCGGCCGGGTCAGACTTCAACCATTCGATAAATCCTTTGTTGATTGCTGCACGAATGCCGTTTACGTTGTAGCTGATGATGCGGATGCTGCTGTTATCAGTCATATTCCAGTATCGGCTTTAACCATTTCTCTGCTTCGGCGATGCTCATGTTTTTCCGTGAAGCATAATCTTCTGCCTGGTCTTTCAATATCTTTCCAACCCCAAAATATTTGCTATCGGGATGGGAGAAATACCAGCCACAAACAGCTGCAGCCGGATACATGGCGAGGGATTCAGTTAATTGGGTGCCGGTTTCTTCTGTTGCGTTAAGTAATGAAAATAGTTTCAGCTTCTCTGTATGATCGGGACAGGCAGGATAACCCGGAGCGGGACGGATACCAACATAAGATTCCTTGATCAGGTCCTCGTTGGTGAGGTTTTCACTTTTCGCATATCCCCATAATTCCTTGCGCACCAGTTCATGCAATTTCTCTGCAAATGCTTCTGCAAGGCGATCTGCAAGAGCCTGCAACGTTATTTTGTTGTAGTCGTCGTGTTCCTTTTCGAACCGCCTGATGTGTTCTTCAATTCCATGTATACTCACGGTAAATGCACCAATGTAATCGGTGATGGCTTCCTCTGCCGGAGCGATATAGTCAGCAAGTGAAAGGTTGGCCTGTCCCTGCGCCTTCTTTAGTTGCTGGCGGAGAAACTCCAGTTTCACATCTTCTTTTCCTGCATCGTCTTTGAGCAGTGTTATGGTATCTTTTCCATTTGAGTTCGCTTTCCAGAATCCTACAACACCATTAGCTGTCAGCCATTTTTCTGCGATTACCTTTTTCAGCAACGCGCGTGCATCGTTGTAGAGCCGTGTTGCTTCCTTTCCAATATTTTCATCGGAGAGGATCTGCGGAAATTTGCCATGCATTTCCC